>JBKKDE010000104.1:0-5962 GCA_046708665.1 Candidatus Zixiibacteriota bacterium
AGATTCTGCCCAAGGCAATCGAGGAGAAAGTCGCTTTTGTGCCCGGGCAACCCTTCCATCCGGATGGATCCGGGAAGAACACGATGCGCCTCAATTTCTCGAACGCGTCACTCCCCGACATCCACGAGGGGATCAAGCGACTGGGACGTCTGTTCTCCGGAGTTTTATAAGAAAAAAGAGTTCAAACAGGCCGGCGGGCATTTCGTATTTCACAGAAGTGTGGCCTCAAGGGCCGATAGGAACACATGAACAATCAAATCACCGTATGGTACTGGCGTTGGGAGGCACCCTTTTAGGGGCGGTGGGCTGATTTATTCATTTTCCGAGGAAATCATGGAGCCCGTCGACCCCGACGGGCTTTTTCTTTGCCCAATTTAGGCGACTTCGTCATTGTGAACATTCACCTGAGAGCATACCCTAACGCGTCCAATCGATAGCGACTACATGGCCAAGATTTCATTCATCAAAGTCGAAGCACTCGGAAACGATTTCGTGATCGTGGAGCAGTCCCGTATCACGAAATCGTGGACGGCAAAACAGGCGGCCAGAATATGCGACCGTCGTATGGGAGTCGGCGCCGATGGCCTGATCCTTCTCGGGCCAGCAACGAAGGATGGGATCCGTTTTCGCCTCTCCAACGCCGACGGCTCCAACGCCGAGTGGTCGGGCAACGGGGTTCGCGGCGTGGGCGCATACCTCGCGGCCATTAATCCACGGCAAAGTGACTTTCATCTCGATACCCTGGCCGGTTGTATCCGCGTCGCAACGAAGAAGCTCAAAGCCGGCGGGGTCAAAGCGGCATTCTGTCGTCCAACGCCTCAGGTTGAGGCCGTGACGCTCAAGTCGGTGCGGGGCCTGGCGTCGATGGCGGGACGGTACCTGGTCGCGGGGCCGATGTATGTCGATGCCGGTAATCCGCATTGGGTGTTTGTGGTTTCCAGTCTGGACTTCGATTGGGAACGCATGGGCAGTGAGTGCCAGCCATTGAATCGGCGCACTAAAGGGATCAACGTCGAATTCGTTCGGGTGCGCAGTCGCAAACAGATCGAGTCTCGCATCTTCGAACGCGGGGTCGGACCCACACCCTCCTCGGGGTCGGGTGCATTGGCCGCCGTTGCCGCATGCCGAACCATGGATCTCGTCGGGAAAACATTGAAAGTGGCTTCTCCCGGTGGGACTCAGTCGGCGCGCTTCAGTGCGTCGGGTGAGAGCATCATGCTCGAAGCGTCCGCTCGCATTGTGATGGCTGGTGTGTGGTCGGATGGTGACGTGCTCTCGGAGAAGAAACGCTGATGGACTTCAAGTCATTCAAATCCGAGTGGGATGTAGCCCCAGTTGTGACTCTCTCTGTTGAGATTCCCGCCGATCTTCTGACTCCGGCCGCGGTCTTTCTCAAACTTGGTGGCGACAGGGCCAGGCATTCCTTCCTGTTCGAGAGTGTCGAGGCGGGGGAGAATGTCGGGCGCTACTCGATCATCGGTGTCGATCCTTGCGAGACTATCACGTTGACCGAATCGGCATGCTACCACATGGCTGGCCGCTCGAAGCGATCCTACCCACCCGCAGACCTCAGCAAAGTTATGCGATCACGTCTCCCGAATTCGCACTCTGGCGACTCGGCCGGTACGTCTGGTCTCGCTGGTGGCTGGATTGGTTATCTCGGCTACGATTGTGTCCGTCTCTTTGAACGGCTGCCCTCGATTGCGCCGGACGTCACCGGGCATCCATGGGCCGTGCTCGGCCTCTACAAGCGCGTGGTCGTCTTCGACCATGCGCGGCAGACTGCACGTGCGGTCGCGAGTACCGGGAGTGGTATTGATCACGGATTAACAGCACGCGCGGCCTTTGACACGGCGCAGCGCGATCTCGACGCAGTCATCCGACGACTCTTACGTCCAGTCTCGATGCCGGAACTGAAGCCAGTTGCGCAGAAACGCGTGAAGTCGAACACATCCAAGGCATCATATCTCGATGGTGTCCGCACGTTCAAGAAGCACATCGGACGCGGCGATATTTTTCAGGGGGTTCTGTCGCAGCGATTCTCTGTGCCCGGAATCATTCCGGCATTCGATGTCTACCGTCGATTGCGGCGCAGTAATCCGTCTCCGTATATGTACTTCGTGCGAGCGGGTGAACTCTCGATCGCCGGATCATCGCCCGAAACGCTTGTGCAGAAAACGAAGCATGTCGCCACAACGCGACCGATCGCGGGAACACGTCCACGCGGTGCGACTCCCGATGAAGACCTGCGCAACGAGAGGAATTTGCGCGCGTCAGTGAAAGAAAACGCCGAGCACATCATGTTGGTTGATCTTGGGCGCAATGACTTGGGACGTGTGTGCCGTTCGGGAACTGTTGCGACCGTGCAGCTGCGCGAGATCGACCGGTACTCTCACGTCATGCATTTGGTATCGACTGTCTCAGGGCAGACACGTCCCAATGTCGACTCGCTCGATGTCATTGCGGCGGCATTTCCGGCGGGGACAGTTACAGGCGCGCCGAAAATCCGCGCAATGGAATTGATCGATCAGGTGGAGCCGGAACGCCGCGGTGTTTATGCCGGATGTGTCGGGTATATCGACTGGTATGACAATATGGATATGGCGATAGCGATTAGGACCGCGGTGATCGACAAGAGTGGCGGCAGTGTGCAGGCGGGTGCCGGAATTGTCGCAGACAGCGATCCTGAACGCGAATTTGAAGAGACATGCAACAAAGCTACCGCGCCGCTCCTGGCGCTGGGCGGAGTGATTGAGAAGCCGTAAATGATTCTACTCGTCGACAACTACGATTCGTTCACCTACAACCTCTACCAGTATCTCTCTGAGCTGGGGGCCAAGGTTCAGGTGAAACGCAATGATGCGGTCGAAATCGGCAAAATTGTTGACCACTACGATTCTGTGGTTTTGTCACCGGGTCCAGGGCGTCCGACCGATGCAGGAATTACGCCGGTCATAGTGAAGGAACTATCCGGGCAAATTCCGATACTCGGTGTTTGTCTGGGGCATCAGGCGATTGGTGAAGTGTTCGGCGGAAAGATTGTACGCGCTCCGCGTCTGATGCATGGGAAGACCTCGATGATCAACCACAACGGCATGGGGCTCTATGCCGGGCTGCCGAATCCGTTCGAAGCCACCCGCTATCACTCGCTGGTTGTCGAGCCTAAATCGTGTCCTGAGGTTCTGGAGGTTACCTCGCGATCCGACGATGGCGTCATCATGGGGCTTAGACATCGAAAGCACCCGACAGTCGGCGTGCAATTTCATCCGGAATCGATTCTGACTCGCGAGGGACAAAACCTGCTCAAGAATTTCATTGAAGGACGAATCTAATGCCGCTACGGCCATTCATACAACGCGCACTCGCAGCAGAAAATCTGACCGCCTCAGAAGCGCGTGAAGCCATGGGGCACGTCATGCGCGGCGAGGCCACACCGGCGCAGATCGCCGCGTGGCTGGTTGCCATGCGCATCAAGCGTGAGACTGTCGAAGAGTTGAGCGGTTTTGCGACAGCGATGCGCGAGGCGATGATCACTCTGCCGGGCGCTCCCGATGACGCGATCGACACCTGCGGCACTGGGGGAGATGGGCTGGGGACATTCAATATCTCAACAGCAGCGGCATTAATTGCGGCCGCTTGTGGTGTTCCGGTCGCTAAGCATGGCAACCGCGCGGTATCGTCACAGTCCGGATCGGCGGATGTCTTGGCAGCACTAGGTTTTGAAATCGATCCCGGTATCGAACGTGTCTCACATGCGCTCAGGCAGACCGGGTTCGCCTTCATGTTTGCACCACGGTTTCATCCGGCCATGATGCACGCCGCTGTACCGCGAAGAGAAATTGGAGTCCGTACTGTGTTCAACATGCTCGGGCCATTGTGCAATCCCGCCATGGTACGCAGACAGATCATCGGCGTATTCGACCGTTCACGCGCACGCGAGATTGCCGAGGTGCTGGCTGCGCTTGGCGCTGACCATGCGCTCGTGATATCCGGTCCGAATGGTGCCGACGAGCTGTTGCCGACAGGGGATAATCTGATTGTCGAGTGGGATGGCAAGACAATCTCCGAAAGGATCATGACGGCCCAGGACTTCGGAGTTCGCCACTGCATTATTGAAGACCTGCTCGGTGGAGATGCTCAACGAAGTGCATCAATCATCAGGGGAATTGCCGAGGGCGTGCACGGCCCCAAACGCGAAACTGCAGTACTCAATGCGGCAGCGGCGCTGTATGTCGCAGGCGAAACGGGAGACATCGCTGAAGGAATCGACTCGGCGCACAAGGCAATTCATGATGGCCGGGTTCTCGACCTTTTGCAGCGAGCAGCGGAGGCCAGCCGTTTGCCCGGCTGATAGGCGTCATGTCCAAACAACCACCTCTTACTCCCGAGCAGCCCGGAATTGCCATTTCCGAACCAGTTGTCATGCCGTTGCCGCGGTCGTCGCATTGGTTTGACGAATACCTCGACAACGTGCGCAGAATCTCGACCGAGTCGTGGTGGTTCCTGCTCGGAACGATGTTTGTCAGTCTCGCGTGGCTAACATTCATGCTGCTCTTCAATCTGTACATGAAGGAGAGAGGGTATCCAGAAGGCGTGATGGGGCAGGTTCTGTCGGCGCAATCGTTCGGAACAATGGCGATGGCAGTGCCAACTGCGTTTCTTGTCTCGCGATTGTCGGCGCGAATTGCGCTCATGCTATCCTCGATCGGAGTTGCGTTGGGGTTTACCTGGGTGACGCTGGTCGACGCGAAAGGCATCATCATCGCGGCTTCATTCCTTGCGGGCGCCATGGTCGCATTCTCGCGCGTCTACAGCTCGCCATTCCTGATGAAGTACACGTCTTCATCGGAACGATCCATCGTGTTCTCCCTCAGTTTCGCCGCTTCGCTCGGTTCGGGTCTGATCCCCCACCTTGGAGCAGGGACATTACATACCTATTTTACCTCGGTTTCGGGATCGGCGGTGACAGCGTATCGTTGGGTTCTGTGGTGCGGGGCCGCATGCGGTCTCTTCGGCGCTCTCGCATTTTCGCGGCTGCCCTCGGGTGCGATTACGCAACGCAGTGTGCGTACGCCTGTACGCGAATTCCTGAGGACCAAGGGCCCGTTGTTCTTTCGGCTGGTGTTTCCGTCGTTTCTTGTCGGGCTGGGTGCGGGGCTGATCATCCCGTTCCTGAATCTTTATTTCAGCGACCGGTTTGGTTTATCGACACAGACGATTGGGATCTACTATGCCATGGTGCAGGGGTCCATGATTGTCGGGGTGATGCTCGGTCCGGAACTGGCGCGTCGATACGGCATGGTGCGCACAATCGTGATCAGCGAGTTGTCATCGCTGCCGTTCATGGCGATTCTTGCCTTCACGCACGATCTGACTCTTGCGACATTCGCGTTCCTTGCCCGTGGCGCATTGATGAACCTCGGTGTCCCGATTGCGAACAATTACCTAATGGAGCGTGTCGGAGCAGAGGATCGTGCCACGGCCAACAGCATGTCGCTGCTCGCGTGGACATCCTCATGGGCTATCACGACAGCCGTGGGTGGATGGATGATCGAGAAATATGGGTATGAGCCGCCGCTTTTGGCAGGATGTGCCCTGTATATCATCTCGTCCGGCTTGTACTACTACTACTTCAGAAACGAAGAAATTTACGCTGGTCGTATGTCACCGGGGATTGTTGATCCGGAGTAACTGACTTAAATCATGCCAATGTCCCAACCGACAGAGAATGCCCTTGGCCGAGTCTTTCTGGAGAGAATCGTGGCGTCGACACGCGCGCGCATCTCGCGTCTGAGCTCGGAGCGATCCCTGGATTCGTTGTTGGCCGACGGCAGAGACGGTGCACGTCGCTCTTTCCATTCGGCGATCTCTCTCAGGAGTCCAGCGATCATCGCGGAGATCAAGAAGGCATCTCCCTCCAATGGCATTCTACGTGCGGTCTTCGATGCTGCCCGTCTTGCCT
>JBKKDE010000105.1:0-3199 GCA_046708665.1 Candidatus Zixiibacteriota bacterium
CTTTCTCAGTGATGAATTTCTCGCATCCAAGACAATAAAGTCCGATGTACTCTTTCTCATAAACCAGGGGCCGCCCCTGATCATCCTTCTTGGCATGCAAGCGCTCGAGCATCTTGCGAACACCCTGGACATGGCGATCGTCGGTAGTCCGGACAAAGTAGTCGTTCTCGATTCCGAGCCGTTTCCATGCATCCTTGAAATACTGCGCATGTGTGTCGCACCACTGTTGCGGCGTCATTCCGTTGGCACGCGCCACTTCCGCAACCTTCGCCCCATGCTCATCGGTCCCCGTCAGGAAATATGCCTCACGCCCCAGCAGCCGAAACGCGCGCGTCAGAAAGTCCGCGACAATGGTCGTGTACGCATGCCCGACATGCGGCTTGTCGTTCACGTAGTAGATCGGCGTCGTGATGTAGATTGGTCGGTTTTCAGCTGCCATATTAATCCAAGATACAAAAACTACTCGTCAATTGTAACGCATTGCGCTCTCCCCCTCTGGCCGAAGGTCCTGAGCGAAGCGAACGGGGGGAGTTGTCCTTGCCGGGGCTCTATCCGGCAAGGACAGAGAGGGCACTCGTCGAGAAGACTACCTATGTGCCCTAAAATTAGGAAGGGGCTCTCGCCCCTGTTCATCGCGACTCACTCTCGTCATCCCCGCGAAGGCAGGGATCCATGCACGTTCCGATCCGAATGGTTACCCGTATTGCGGGAACGCCGGCTCATGTATTGCAAATTGTGCGGGTCAGCCCTTGGGCTGACCGATCACTCAAACCACGATGTCTTCTTCCGTTCTTTTCGCTGAATCTCCTCCAACGGCACCTTCTCCGTACGTCCATCCTGCAAACGCACTGTCACCTGCTCGCGCAAAACCTGGATGGACTCGATAGTCCCTTTACCCTCTGCTGTCTCCCACGGCAACCCGAGATTGGGGAATAGCTTCGTTGCTTCTTTATAGTAACCGCTCTCGTAGCGCAGGCAGCAGAGCAGGCGTCCACAGTTGCCGGAAATTTTCGCCGGGTTGAGCGACAAGCTCTGATCACGCGCCATCTGCGTCGTGATCGGCTCGAACTCTTTCAAGAACAGCGTGCAACACTGCTCATATCCGCAGATGCCGACTCCGCCCGTGCGACGCGCCTCATCGCGCGCGCCAATCTGGCGCAATTCGATACGTGTCTTGAAAATCCCCGCGAGGTCTTTGACCAGCGCCCGGAAATCGACACGCTTATCTGCGGTGAAATAGAATGTCATCTTATTGCGGTCGAACTGCCATTCGGCATCGACCACTTTCATATCCAGCCCGCGTTCTTCGACCATGCGACGGCAGGTCTGACGCGCTTCCCACTCGCTGGTATGATTGTCCTTGTCCCGCTCGATTTCCTGCGGCGTAGCGGCGCGAATAATTGGCAGCGGCTTGACGCGTGTGTCTTTCGCACGATCGGGCGAAAACTTCAGAATCGCCCGCCCGAAATCTTCACCGCGCTCGACCTGGACGATGACTGCATCACCTATGGAAATGGGGAGATTGTAAGGATCGCGGTAGTACTCCTTCCGCGCTCCCTTAAACTCGACTAAGTAGACAGGCGACGGCCCAGTCGGAATCGGATGAGTCAGTTCGGGCAGAGGAGTTGAATCCTCGGGCTCCGCTTGCACATGCTCCGGTTCCGGCTCAGCGCCGGTATCATCATGAAATACTTCGTCTTCCAAGAATTCTCCCACAAGACACGCGGGCTCATCACGAACCCATCAAGCGTCTAGAATGTGAATAACTTGCCGGAATCAGGGGAAGTCAAGGGCGTAGGGTGCGTGCGCTCTTTGCACGCACCGCTCTCTTCGCCCGCCGAGCGTCGCCGGATTAGTTGTCAGCGCCCCCGAATCCCAACACGATTATGAGCTCCCGAATGTTCCCAGCATAGGTAGCAAGCCTGAATCCTATTCCGTAGAACAGTTGACTGGTTTGTGCGTCGGGCAATTCCAAATGCCCCAACTGTAGGGTGAGAATATTCAGCGGGTCATCATAGAACCCGTGAGCAAACAGCGCCCGGATCCCATTGGTTGAGTTGACGTTTAGAAGCATTTCCGCACCAACTACCGGGCCGAAGTAAAGCTGCGACTCGCGGAACGCTGGTACGGCTTCCGCTTTGACAGACGTCCAACCCAGACCGACCATAGGCTCAACTTGCGCCCTCCGACCAAACTGCAGGCCGACACCTGTCAGGAGTCTGATGGATCGCGAGAATCTACCGAGGGAGCCGGCTGATTCCTCGCTACGATCGCCGTAACTATCCCAAGTGAAGTCAACTTGCTCGTGGAATGCGATCGTCCCAATGAACTGCTTAAAGATCAGCTGCATTCCAAGAGGGTAGGAGTGTTGAGCCAAGTGCTCCTGAAATGATGCTGCAGAGTCATCGTAGGATGCCGAGCCCAAGCCAAAGTGGAAGTCAAAACCTATGCCTGTGGTCTCACGAAGCTTGACAGCCTGGGAGTCGGAACTTAGTTCCTGACTCCATGCATGCTCAAAGCTGCAAAGAACAAGGAGCGCGCATAGGGTGCAATAAACTCTGGCTTGCAAGGTACTTCCTCACATTCACATGCTTGCATGAACGGATGAACTTTAGGGTACATGCGCTTTTTGCACGCACCGCTTTACTCGCCCTCCAAGTGTGGAGCATCCAAGCGATCCTCTGGGGCAAGGGCAACCCAATCGCTGTACTCGGATCGATGTATCGTCGAATATGGCCACACTCGCGGATCCTCTACGAGACTGTGCTTCACCGGATTGTAGTGAATGTATCGAATGTGGTACCACAGGTCATCCTCGTCTCGTAGGCAGTGTTCCCAGAACCGACGCTGCCAGATTCCGCGTTCTTTGCGGTGCTGACGTGAGAGCGAGAGTTCGCTGGCTTCAGCGCCACCGGCGCGTATGAATTCGCGGGTGAACCGAGTCTTCACGAGCCCCCAACGGGTCGTAAAATCCGCATCTTGATCCGGCAGCGTCCAGATGCAATGCAAATGGTCGGGAAGTAGGACCCAGGCGACGGTATCAAAGTGGTATTTGGCTCGCGTGGCTTCAACAGCGCAACGCATGGATTAACGACCTAGCACCGAAGTCAAAATCGGGCGACGCTCGTGTGTAACAACCGTGAAAAAGTACCACGCGCCGGGGATGTATAGTCGACGATAGTTTGGCATGATGCATTCA
>JBKKDE010000106.1:0-4026 GCA_046708665.1 Candidatus Zixiibacteriota bacterium
CCCGACATTGCCGCGGCTTTGGGACTCGCGCAGTTGAGGAAAGCGGATGGGTTTCACGCCCGACGCGCCGAGATTGCTGCGCGGTACACACAGGCATTTGGGCAGTTGCGCGAATGTCTCGAGACCCCGCCAGAAGCGGCGGCCGGGGACCTACACTCATGGCACCTGTATGTGCTCCGATTGCGCGCTGAGCGTCTGACGATCGGACGTGATGAGTTTATCGAGGAGCTGAAGAAGGCGAATATCGGAGTTTCGGTGCATTTCATTCCGTTGCATGTGCACCCGTATTATCAGGAAACCTACGGCTACTCGCCGAACGATTTCCCGAATGCGTACCAGAGCTATCTACGGTCGATCAGTTTGCCAATTTATCCAAAGATGACTGATGACGATGTCGAATCGGTCATTGCGGCTGTCGGCACAATCTGCCGTTCCCATGTGACGTAGTGATGGGCAAACGAGCGTTCGATTTCCTCTGTGCCCTTTTGGGCCTGCTCATCCTCTCCCCGCTTCTGCTCGTTATCGCGATTGCAATCAAGCTCTCGAGCCATGGGCCCGTGTTCTTCCAACAAGAGCGCATCGGTAAGGATTTCCAGCCGTTTCGAATCGTGAAGTTCCGCACGATGCATGAGGGATTGGATGGCCCGCTCATTACATCCAGCATTGACCAGCGCGTAACCGGAGTCGGGCGCTTGTTGCGGCGGACGAAACTCGATGAACTGCCGCAGCTCTGGAACGTGTTGAAGGGTGATATGAGTCTGGTCGGACCGCGTCCGGAAGTCGCGAAGTATGTTGCGCGATTCCGAAAGGACTATCAGGAGATTCTCTCGCAGCGTCCTGGTATCACGGATCCGGCGAGTATCGCCTTTCGGCGTGAGGATGTGATGCTCGCGACATCGGATGATCCGGAAACGAAATATGTTACCGAAATTCTGCCACGGAAAATTGCGATGTCGAAAGAGTATGTGCGGACGCGGAGTTTTCTCGGGGACGTTGTGCTGATCATTCGCACAATTGTTCACGCGTGATCACGTGGACTGAGAGCGAACTCGCGACCTACGATTTCTTGAGCGACGCAACCAAGTTATCAAAATGCGGCTTGATCTCTTCGACTGCTGCTGCCGGACCGGTCAGCTTAAAAAAGAGCGGCCCTTCGGGAGCGGAGACAATTGCACCGAGGAGACGGTATCCCGGTTTCGGCACCGTCGGCTGTCCGCCCATCCCGCCGGACATGTAGGTGCCGGACAGATCAATGTGGTCAACCTCGATGTCGCCCGCATGGCTGTGCCCGGTCTTGGCCTTCGACTTTGAGTCGCTGCCATCGGGTTGTTGAAACTGGCCGATCCAGCGGTCGATGTTGGCCCGAACGTCGCCGCCTTGCCCGGCACCGAAGAAGAACACAGCACACTCAGAGGAATTCTCACCCTCGCCAATCATGTAGGTCGCGGCGCGCATCGGACGCGGCCCCATGACATCCCAGCCCTCTGGAATTGACCAGCTTAGACCGGCCGCGCTGGAGGTTGTGCCAGCCGCACTATTCGACGCAGGTGCTTTTGACGGTTGTTGCTGCGTCGCGGGAGCCGATTGCTGGCCCTTCTGCACGGTCTCGACATTGGAGTCGCCGCACGACATCAGGACCGTGCTGAGAGCAAGTGCACAAACGCTGAGGACGACTGCTGATTTTTGACGATTCATGGATGAAGCTCCGATCAGGTTGAGAGCGACTACGCCCTTTCTGAATACTGTCACATCAGAGCGGGAGACGGGACTCGAACCCGCGACCAACAGCTTGGAAGGCTGTGACTCTAGCCAACTGAGTTACTCCCGCTTGGTCAGGCGTGGGGATTATACAATTGCGAGGACCACGAATCAATCCCCGTTCAATCGCGGGGAAGCCACGCAAGCTTGATCACTTCATTGACATTCTCGGTGAGGACATGGACCAGATATACCGCCGGCGCGGCGCGGTCCCCGTTCAGAGTGCGTCCGTTCCACTCCGCATGTCCGGCATCAATCGATCCCTCATACACAAGTCCACCTGTAATCGTGAAGACCCTGAAACTACCATTACTTTGTGGCCCCGAAGTGAGATCGATAACGGCGCGCTCGAAGGCGGGATTGGGCCAGATCACGATTTCATTGGACGTGCGGACACAATCAAATTGGCGATCGGGCACGATGGCATTGGTGTCCAGCCCTGCGGCCGCAACGGCCTGAACCACGCCCCATCCGTAAGTCACCAGTGGTTTGTCCGCTTGATCCGCTGTGGCGCGAAGCAACTCGATCAGATCGTAAGGAGTTAGCGAGGGATCGTTTTCCAAAAGCAGCGCGCACAGCCCGCTGACAATCGGCGTCGCGAACGATGTCCCATTGCCGGGTTGGTAAGACCCAGTGTTCGGAAGTGCAGTCCATACACCTTGCCCCGGCGCAAGAACATCGGGCTTGATGCGTCCATCCGAAGTCGGGCCACAGGACGAGAATGAGGCACGCTCCCCAGCGAACGTCGATGCTCCCACCGTAAGCACGGAGTCGCCGTCGGCGGGAACGATCAGGCGAATGTCTCCGTCGCCACATCCGGCATTCCCTGCTGCGTTGACCACGAGTAATCCGCGGGCCGCGGCCAGGTCCGCAGCGATTGTCGATGGGGCTGTGTTGCCGTCGTAATCGTCGTCGGTATACCAATCCGTGTATCCCAGCGAACTGGAGACAATGTCGCAACCGAGTGAGTCGAGCCACTCCAGTCCCGCAACCCAGTTGTCCTCTTCGGCTTCAATCTCCTGATCCACCAATTCTGTCTTGGCGACAGCGTACTCGGCTGCGGGAGCCGTCCCGACCAGATTTCCTTCATCAAATGCGCCGCAGAGCGATAGACACTGTGTGCCATGACGCATCTGACCTGCTTCGCCGTCGCCTACATCATCGTCGCCATTGATGAAGTCGCGTGTTCCCTGAATGTTCATGCAATCGAAGGCACGGATCCCGAGCGAGAAACCCGTATCCATAAACCCGATGCGCACACCACGGCCAGTTAGCCCCGCCCGATGCAGATGGTTGACTCCGATGACGCTGAGCTGTTGCGCTCCGGAGGCGCCGTAATCGAAGACATCGTCCGCGGACTCTGTAAATTTAGGGAGCGCTGACTCAAGCGACGGCTCGTCCGCGAACGGCTTGCGGAAAGTCGCGACTGGGCGGAGCGAGTCGACAAACGGCAACGCCGCGATTAATTCCAGATCGTCGGGGTGAATCCATCCGGTCACGGCGTTCAGCCAGCGAAGTTCATTCTTCACGACCATGCCGGCGTCTGACAGTTGATCGCGGTACGCCGGTACGATTGGCAGATCCGTCGCCGCATCGAAAGTCGATCCACGCAACGCGATGCGAGCGGACGTGCGGGGATTTTGCATCAAGGCGGATGATCGTCTTAGCGCATCAGGGCCCTTATCCGATAAGAATACCCAGATTCGAATCTCGGATTGAGCCGCTACACGCACCGCCTCAGAAATTGTTACCCCCTGACGGGCATCAATCTCCTCTGGTACTGTTCCGAGTGCCAGAAGTGCCGCCCCCATCAGGGCCATGAGGAGTTTTGTAGGATGTTGCACCATCGTCAGGGTTTAACAGGTGTGGGAGAGGGATCGTTCCTTCGATCAGAGTACGCGTTGAAAGAACTCCCGCGCCCTGGGATCAACGGCACCGTTGAGAATTTTCTCCGGGGTATCGCATTCGACGATGCGTCCGTTCTCGAAAAACGCGACACGGTTGGCGACTTCGCGCACAAATCCCAATTCGTGAGAGACCACAAGCATAGTCATCCCCGAGGCCGCCAGATCACGTATAACCGCAAGAACTTCGCCGATCATCTCGGAGTCGAGCGCCGAGGTGGGCTCGTCGAAGAGCATGACCTTTGGCTGCATGGCCAGAGATCGCGCTATCGCGACGCGTTGTTGCTGACCACCGGAAAGCTCCGCCGGGTAGGCGTGGAACCGATGGGTTAAGCCCTCGCGGGTCAACTTCTCTTCGGCCAGT
>JBKKDE010000107.1:0-4863 GCA_046708665.1 Candidatus Zixiibacteriota bacterium
GTCCAGTCCGATTCGGGTAAATGACGACACACCGGGGCCAACGGTTGACCAGTTTCATAACTGGATGGTATGCAATGACGAGGGAGTACTGGCATCCATCTGGTACGACCAGCGTACAGATCCTGAGCACACTAAGTTTGATGTATTCGCGGCATACTCTTACGACGGTGGCGCGACGTGGACGTCCAATCATCGGATTTCGAGTGTGTCGATTGATCCGCTTTACTTGACCGCGCCTGCGAAAGCGAGCGGGGAGTCTCGCGCAGATATCCTCCGTGCTGATGCCTACGCGGCCCAGGGTCCGATGGCTGGCAAAATCGCCGAGTATATCGGATTAGCGTGTGACAATGAAAAAGTTGTGGCAGCGTGGACTGATACCCGCGATGGCGATCAGGATATCTGGTCTGCGACCTGGAGCTTACCTCTCACCGAACCGCGGTTGCTGACCGCCTCCGGCACATCGCTTCAGTGCGGCGATTCACTACGTTGGGCAACCGCTTGGAAGGAGACTGAGGATCGGTACTTGTTTCAAATCGCTACGTCGAGCCAGTTCACCACAAACGAGATCGTTCTCAGCGGATTCACTGGTGTGAGTTCTTTCCAGCTCCCGCACGGACTGCCCCCTACAATACTGTACTGGAGGGTCAAGGCATACAAAGCGCCTCCGGGATTGTCTACGGACTCTACCGTGTAATCGGCAGTGAACTCGTTTTCATATGTCGCATGTCCATGCTCATGCGACTGTCATCGCGATCCCATGTGCGACGGAAGCACCAATATCATTGATCTTGTGACGACTGTTGATGTCGCATTTGGAGGAACGGCGCCAAGCGAGGACCCGAGTGGCACCTGTCCCTATATTCGAACTGACGTCAACTGCGACTCGATCACCAACGTGATGGACGTCGTGTTAATGGTCAATGTCGTTTACCGCTCTTCTGTCTTCCGACCCGAGTTTTGTGGCGATTGCAATTGAAAGGACCTCAGCGCTGCGGGATGGCGGTGAGTTGGTAGCGGGCGATGCGGTTGTTCTTGGCATCGGCGATCAGGACGATGTCATCGAGTACCGCGATGCCCGACGCGTCTTGGAGCGACAATGGGTCGGTTCCATCGCGCCCGAAGGACAGGACATAGTGCCCATCTTTGTCGAACATCATCACAATTCCCTGTGCGCGATGAAGGACAAACACATTGCCGTGCTCATCCGCTGCGATGTCTTTCACGTCGTCTTGCGGCCTCGAGTAAATGTCAGCTTCAGGGTCAGCGATAACACTGGCCAAGTGTGGGGCATGGAAGTACTGCACGCCGAATCGGCCAGCAAACTGCGCGAGCAGCAGTCGGTGCCGTCCGCGTATTTCGGATGTCGCGATAGACGTCGGGTTGTAGATGCGGCCGAGTTGGCCGTTCGAGTCGGACATGACTGAAATCAAACCGACATCGGCACGTATCGCGATCACTTGACGGTCCACAAACGTGTAGAATCGGCTTGTGGCTTCGCGTGTCGCCGTGACGGAAGAGAAGCTGGGCACAATCCATCCGCAAATCGGAGTGATCGGGTCGCCGTTGCACACAAACACCGAGTCCTTTTCATGGATCATTTGGAATGCCCCGCCCAACTTGTGCGATCGCAGCCATACGGCGTTCCCACCGTTGACGACCATCAAGTTGAGTGCCCTATCCTGCGCGACCGACACCGGATGCGGAAACGCGATCGACTCCAGGAATTCGCCGGTGGCTGACAGACGCACGATGCGGTTGTTGCGCGTGTCAGAAACGAGGATTGAGCGATCATAGCCAACAGCCACACTGTGCGGCTGATTGAACGGAATCCCGCCTGCTTGTGTCCAATGTGGAAGGATTGGGACCAAGGTTGTGTCGGTGAGATTGCCGGCGCCATCGTCGTCGACGTCGACGGGCAAAGGGATCTTCTCGCCGCAACCGGATGCGCTGATTCCGAGGGCAAGAAGCAGGATGAAGAGTTGTCGACACGTCATCACGAGGTATCAGTTCTGCGGGACATTGGTCATCTGGTAACGGGCGATGCGGTTGTTTTTTGTGTCGGCAATCATGACGGTTTCATCGAAAGCCGTGATTCCTGAGGGAGAGTTTAGACGGAACTCCTGGACGCCGCTCTGTCCGAATGTGTGAAGTAGCTGCCCACTGCGTGAGAAGATCATCACGATGCCCTCGCGTTGGTGCAGGACCAGGATATTACCCCGTTCATTGGTCGCCAAAAACTTTCTATCGACATTTGTGAGCGAGTAAATGTCGGCCAGCGTGTCCGCGATCACCGGGCCATGATGTGGAATCGAAAAATACTGCACTCCCCAATTCGGATAAATCTGAGCAACCAGCAGATACCGTTCGTCCCGAAACTCTGAGATTGCGACACCGGTCGCCCAAGAGACTCTTCCAATGCCATCGCCCGAGTCAACAAAGACCGGATTCCATGGCGCATCAATATCAAACCAGAGCGCGCGTCCGCTCACGACGGCATAGAAAAGACTCCGCGCATGACGACTGGCGGCCACGCTTGTAAACACCGGATAGAAGTAGCCACATGGTTGACCTGGTGGACGATCATCGCCACACTGATAGTTGGAGTCGCGGGCCACGTGCAATTCAAACGCGCCCGAACTCGGATAGCGGCGCAGCCAAATTCTGCCCGTGTTGTTCACGGCGACCAGATTGAAAGCGCGATCCTGGGCGATGGAATGTGGATGCGGCAGCGCGTACGATTCGATGAACTGGCCCTCGAGGGTAAGTCGCACAATCCGATCGTTGTCGGTGTCGCAGACGTACACTGTTCGGTCGTAGCCGAGCGAGACGCCCCGCGGATTCTTGAACGGGATACCATCCGCCGATGTCCAAAATGGAAGAACTGGGACATACGTCGTGTCGACCAATCTCCCCCCATCGTCATCGCGCACGTTTAATGGCAACGGCATTTGCTCGCCGCATGCGGCTGTCAATAGCAGCAGCATTACAACCATTGGCAGCCGTCGGATCACCAGCTCCACCTCAGTCCGAACTGCCAGTGCACCGGATTGTCGAAACGCGCCGGGTCATCCCAAATGGGCAACTCGTAGCCGAAGGGAGCTGTCTCGAAGAAGTTGTCACCGACCGGAATTGCATCCCCTTGGCGGTAGACGTCTCCAGTGAGTGGATTGACAAGTGTGACATTCTTGTGGTTCAGCACATTGACTACGGATATCAGGACACTCAGGCGTGACGCCCCGACATCGAAGTGTTTGGCAACCGAGAGATCGAGCGATTGCCAGTATGGCCCCAGTGCGGAGTTGGGCGCCCCGTCGCGGAGGTAGTGCACGTCCCCGTCTTCGTCGGTGGAATCGCGGTAGGGTGTGTAACGCTTGCCGGCTTCAGCCCACAGCCCTACATGGAAATCCCAGTTGCCGCCCGTGTTGAGTCCGAAGATACGCGGAGAGTCATCTTCGCCGAATGTCCAATCGAAGTTTGAGGAAAATCGCCACGGCTTATCCCAGTCGAATGATATCTCCTGATACAGGACAGTCCCCTCACGGCTGACGCGTCCACGGAAGATGTCTTCGGGAGATGAGTGTTCGCCGCGGATGCGGGCGAATGACGCTGCGAGATTGGTGCGAAATGTCGTGCCCTTACGACCATCGAGTGTAACTTCGATGCCACGCGATTGCGCGATGTCGCGGTTGGCATAGGCATACCAAAAATCTTCAGGGCGGTCCAGATCGGGGATCACGGCGATGGCGGCGATGTAATCACGGACATCGCGTTGGTAGACACTCGCGGTCAGTCCCCAGTCGGGCGTGTAGAGCCATTTGATGCCGCCTTCCATCGCGACAGTTTTCTCGGGTTCGAGCGCTGGATTGCCCAACAGTTGATAGGAGGACGGCGAACGGCTGGTCAGTTTGGCGTACACATACCGCGGGTTGGGACGTTGAGCGAGGCGATCGTAGGAGACAAACAGCGACATCGCCGGGGACAGAGCATGTGCCACGCCAATGCGCGGCAAGACCCAGCCACGCGCCCTCTGCCCGAACAACTCGAATGTCTCATCGAGGTACTTCTCCCTCATCGGCTGAGTAATGTTGGGCAAAGTTGTGTCCGCCACCAGTTGATCGAGATACGATCCCGGCCACCACAGTTCACCGCGCAACCCGATGTTCAGGGCTGTGCCGTGGATGTTGGCTTGCACTTGCGCCCATGACGAAAGCGATGTCGGGCGTACGCGGTAATGGTCGGTATTCAATCCACCGAGGCCGAGCCACGGACGGAAAATGTCGACGACCTGCAAGGTCTGCGGAGTCAGTTCGGAGCCGGTCTCGACTGTCACATTCGGGCTGATCTCAGTCTGGCCGTTGACGCGAGCCGTGTACGATTCAGAGAAGTGATCGTGCCAGAGATCGCCATCGCCGACATCGTAAAACCCGTCGCCGGCGCGCACCGTGTAGTAGTCGGTGTAGGGAACTGTATCGATGGTGATCGGCCCGGTGTCTTGCGGCGGAGTGTACTCGGATGGCAACTTGCCGTTGACATCGCTGTGCAACCGTGCAAAGACGCGCGCCAGACTGATCTCTAACGATGACGTTTGCCCCGGGCGGATATACCAGCGGAGAATCTGGGCATTGGATTCGCGGGTGAAGGTGTTGGCGTTTTCGAGCATGCGCGCATAGGCAAACGGCCAGCCGTAGCTGTAGGTCGCAGTGCGCAGCTTGGTGTCGAGCACTCCGGCATCCTGCCCGACATTGGCTTCGTTGGTGAAAAGCGCTGTCACCTTGTGAACAGGATTGAGGCGCCATGAGAGCTTGGCGAGAGCGTGGTACCGGTTGTCGGATCGCGGGGCCCAGCGTGTGCCACCGAACACGG
>JBKKDE010000108.1:0-7629 GCA_046708665.1 Candidatus Zixiibacteriota bacterium
GAGCCGGGTTCATTCTCGGGAATATTGATCTCGCCCAGTCCGCAACGTGGCCCGGATGCGAGCCAACGAATGTCGTTGGCAACCTTCATGAGCGAACAGGCCAGTGTCTTCAATGCCCCATGGGCAAACACGAGGGCATCGTGGGCCGCCAGCGCCTCAAACTTGTTGGGCGCCGATGTGAACGGCAATCCTGTCAGATCTGCTATCTTCTTCGCACCTTTAATGGCGAAATCAGGATGCGTGTTCAGCCCGGTGCCGACTGCCGTCCCTCCGAGGGCCAGTTCATACAGATGCGGCAATACCATGTCCAAACGCGTGATGTCGTTGTCCAGTTGCTGGACGTATCCCGAAAATTCCTGCCCGAGCGTGAGCGGCACTGCATCCATGAGATGGGTGCGGCCAATCTTGATGATCCCCTGAAATGCCTTGGCCTTTTTGTCCAGAGTGTCGCGCAGTCGTTTCACTTCCGGGATGAGGCGCTTCTTGATTTCCTCGGCCGCGGCAATATGCATTGCGGTCGGAAAGGTATCGTTGGAGGACTGCGCTTTATTGACATCGTCATTGGGATGAACCGGTTTCTTTGATCCCATTTGACCGCCAGCAAGCTCGATGGCACGATTGGAAATGACCTCGTTGGCATTCATGTTCGTCTGCGTGCCCGAGCCGGTCTGCCAGACCACGAGAGGGAAATGATCATCGAGTTTCCCGGCGATCACTTCATCGGCGGCTTTGACGATCAGGTCGGCCTTTTCGGCAGTAAGCAGCCCTAGTTCCTGGTTGGTAATGGCGGCGGCTTTTTTCAGAACGCCGAGCGCACGGATCAATTCGCGGGGAAAGCGTTCGCCGCCAATTTTGAAGTTCTGGCGCGACCGTTCAGTTTGCGCGCCCCAGTAGCGGTCGGCGGGGACATTCACCTGTCCCATTGTGTCAGTTTCGATCCGTGTCGTCATGGTATCCTCCAATAATTTCATTGTTGAGAATACGCTCATATCCAACCGTATTCAATTGCGAGTGTGACAAAATTCATGGTTCTGACGATATAGGAATCAGTGGTGCAGGCTTTCAGCCTGCGCAGCACAGACAGAAAGCCTGTGCCACTCCAAACAAGTTCAGCCGCGACAACAAAAAAGGCCGCCATAAGGCGGCCCTCAAGCTTGAAACATTCAGGAATTCTAGGCTTGGTCAATGTGGACAACACGCTTGTCGCCCTTGGTGCCGACAAAGCGAACGACACCGTCGACCAGCGCGAAGAGCGTCCAGTCCTTGCCGATGCCGATATTGCGCCCGGGATGGATCTGCGTCCCGCGCTGACGGACAATGATGGATCCGGCAGACACCAAATTGCCACCGTAGGCCTTCACGCCAAGCCGTTGGCCGTGCGAGTCGCGGCCGTTACGGGATGATCCTACGCCTTTCTTATGAGCCATTTCATCGTCTCCTTCAATAAAGTGGGGCGCCTAAAAGCGCCCCACCAGAGTAGACAAGTATAGCAAACAGTACTTCCCCGCGCAAGTGCGAATTGCTACGCGGGCGTCGGGGCCGCCTTGGGCGGATCGGCGATAACTGCAAGGGCGAAAGTGAGTTTCTCGCCCGATGGGTCAAGGCCGATCTCGATGGCGCAATCCCCGGCAAACTGGCCCCGTAAAATCTCTTCGGCCAGTGGATCTTCGAGATACCGCTGCACGGCACGACGCAGGGGTCGAGCACCGAGATTCGGATCGTACCCGCGTTGCGCCAGGAAAGTCTTCGCATCCGGTGACAGTTGGAACGAAAGTCCGCGTTCGGCAAGGCGCTTGGCAACATCCTCGAGCACGATGTCGACGATGCGCGTAATTTGCTCGGTGCCCAACTGATGGAAGATGATGGTATCGTCGATACGGTTGAGCAGTTCCGGGTTGAACATGCGCTTCAGCTCGGCAATGACCTTGCTCTTCATGTGCTCGTACGATCCGGTAAGCTGATCCTTCTGGAAACCCATCGCCTTTTCGTCCTGCACCTGACGCGTACCGATGTTGGACGTCATGATGACGACAGTGTTCTTGAAGTCGACCTTGCGTCCGAAGGAATCGGTGAGCTGGCCATCATCGAGAAGCTGCAGGAGGATATTGAATACCTCCGGATGCGCCTTTTCGATTTCATCGAGCAACACCACTGAATACGGTTTGCGACGGACCTTCTCGGTCAACTGGCCACCCTCTTCGTATCCGACATATCCCGGAGGAGCGCCGATCAGCCGCGACACAGAGAACTTCTCCATGTACTCCGACATATCGATGCGAATCAAGGCATCGACGTCCTCAAACAGGAACTGTGCAAGTGCGCGTGCCAATTCGGTCTTGCCGACACCGGTCGGTCCGAGGAAAATGAACGAGCCAATCGGTCGGCGCGGATCGGACAATCCGGCGCGCGCGCGGCGAATGGCCTTGGTGAGCACAGCAATCGCTTCGCCCTGACCGATGACACGGTTGTTAAGTTCCTCCTCCATGCGGAGAAGTTTCTTGGATTCCTTCTCTTCGAGACGAAACACCGGGATGCCGGTCATCTTCGAGACGACCTCGGCGACATCTTCGGCATTCAACGTATACATCGCCTTCTCACGGTCTTCCTGCCACGATTTCTTGCGCGCTTCAAGCTCTTCGCGAGCGATTTTCAGCTCGTCGCGCAGGCGCGCCGCGGTCTCAAACTCTTGATTCTTGACGGCGTTTTCTTTGGCCGTTTGGACATCGACGATCTTCTGATCGAGATCGGCGAACTCGGATGGCTTGGTGCACGACTTCAAGTGAGCGCGTGACCCGGCCTCGTCGATAACGTCGATCGCCTTATCCGGCTGATAACGTCCGGAGATGTACCGGTCGGACAGCTTCACGGCAGCAATGACAGCTTCATCGGAAATCTTGATTTTGTGATGGTCCTCGTAGCGCTGACGCAGGCCTTTGAGAATGGCCAACGTGTCAGCGTAGACCGGCTCTTCGATCATGACGGTCTGGAAACGACGGTCGAGAGCGCCGTCCTTCTCGATGTACTTGCGGTACTCATTCAAGGTTGTCGCGCCGATGCACTGCAGCTCACCGCGTGCCAGCGACGGCTTGAAGATATTGGAAGCATCGAGCGAACCTTCGGCGCCACCGGCGCCGACGATCGTGTGCAACTCGTCGATGAAGATGATGACGTCGTTCGAATTGATGATCTCATTCATGACCGCCTTCAGACGCTCCTCGAACTGGCCGCGGTACTTTGTACCGGCCACCAGCGATGTCATGTCGAGCGTAACCAGGCGCTTATTCTCGAGGACTTCTGGTACACTGCCCTCAACGATACGCTGCGCAAGCCCCTCGGCGATGGCGGTCTTGCCAACACCGGGCTCTCCGATCAAAACCGGATTGTTCTTCTTGCGGCGCGAGAGAATCTGGCTGACGCGTTCGATTTCATTGTCGCGTCCGATGATCGGATCAAGCTTACCCTTGCGGGCGAGCTCTGTCAGATCGCGTCCGAAATGATCGAGTGCCGGAGTCTTCGACTTCTTACGCTTCTTCCCGTACGCCGACGGCTTGCCCCCACGAATGTTTTTCAGCTCTTCGTAGGCATCTTTGTAGTCGACATCATACATCGACAAGACCTGAGCAGCGACGCCCTCTTCGTCTTTCAAGAGCGCGAGGAGAATATGTTCAGTGTCGATCTCTTTCGACTTGAGAGCGCGCGCTTCCTGACCTGCGACTTCGAGAGTCTTCTTGGCGCGTGCGGTCAGCGGCAGTTGACCCATGGTCATGGTGCCACCAGACGGCTGCACGACTTCCTCGACCGACGTCTTCAATTCGGCGAGATCGATGCCAATGTTCGCGATCATATCGATCGCCATACCTTCACCGAGACGGATCAAACCCAGCAAAAGGTGCTCCGTGCCAATGTAGTCGTGACGCAGACGCGCGGCTTCATCGCGAGCGTATTCAATCGCCTTGCGTGCAGACTCGGAAAACATGTCGTTCATGGTGTCCTCTTCGGGCGTTGGCCATGCCCACCACGGGCAGTAGCGTCAATCCCTGACTTCTATTATCGGCGGCGGTTCCCATTTCGTTTGCACGTAATGTCATCGACGCGTCGGGTGCTAGTCCTTTGTACCCCCGCTGGGACGGCGGCGGGGACGTTTCTTTGTCAATCTGGTGCGAACCAATTCAGCACGCGCCACATCGCGTTGTTCTGGCGTCAAGTCGCGACCATACAGTCTCTGCAGATGGGCTGGCTGTGCGGCCAGCATTAAATCGTTGATTTGGCTCATGTCGAGGCCCAATGACTCGCCGACGGCAACTCCCAACCGTACGGCGGACAACAGGTTCATGACTTCCTGCGAAGTCAGTACCCTGGCATGAGACAATATACCCATAGCCCGCCAAATCTTGTCGCGAATTTCGTGACTGGCATCTGTAAACAGCGTCTTTCGGGCATTATTTTCATAGGACATCAGTTGTTCAGTCACTTTTTCAAGCGAGTCAACCAAATCCTCCTCCGTGCGACCCAGCGTTGTCTGGTTCGACACTTGGAAGATATTTCCCAAGACATCCGAACCTTCGCCGTAGAATCCGCGCACATTGAGACCAACTTTGCTGATCTGCTGGAGGACCATATCCATTTCCTTGGTTAACACCAATCCCGGCAAGTGTATTAACACAGAAACGCGAAGCCCTGTTCCCACATTGGTCGGGCACGCGGTCAGATAGCCAAGGCGCGCGTCATAATCGAAGCGCAAGATACCTGCGAGCGAGATCTCAATCTCACTCGCACGGTCCATCGCCTGACGAAGATCGAGACCGGAACGCACGGCCTGAATGCGCAGGTGATCTTCCTCATTGATCATCAGACTCGACCCCAATGCACCATCAACAAACAAACCGCGTGGGAGATCATCGCGCATGAATTCCGGCGAAATGAGGTGGCGTTCGACCAGCAATTCGCGATCATCACGATCCAGGGCAGTCGACTCGAAGAATCCACCCTGATCGAGCGCCGGTGATTTTTCAACCGCGGTACGTACCAACGCCACGACCTCGGCCGCTTCATTCGGCTCCGCGCGCATCGGATAGCGATGCTTGGTGAGATTGCGCGCCAAACGCACCCGGCTTGACACGACAATGTCCGCGTGCTCACCATCGCCGGACAGCCAACTCACCGAACGCTTCACGACATCATCAAACGATGTAAACATGAATGGTCCCTTCATCGTCGGCTACCCGCGTGTCCGGCTGGATCGGGGTGAGGGTGTAGAAACAGACTTAAGTCGATCCCGTATCTCCGCGGCGAGTTCAAAATCCTCGCGCTCGATGGCCTGCTTCAATTCTTCCTTCAGTCGAACTTCTTCTTCAACCGGTGATGGCAGTGAGCGTTGCTTGGTCTCCGGGCCGCGTCCACGATGATGGGTCGCGCCATGCACCTTGCGGAATAGATCTTCGAGTGGCGCACGAAACGCAGTATAGCACTGGCCGCATCCAAAACGCCCGATGCGCGAGAAGTCCATGAATCGCATTCCGCACTCAGGACAGACCAACCGTGCAATCGGGTCGGAGGGCGCGTTACCGCGCTGCACCATCGACGTCAGAAACTCAGCCAACGGAAATGGTACATCATCGAGCGGGTTGTGAAACCCTTTACTCTTGGCGCACTCCTTGCACAGGTGCATTTCGCTTTTCCGGTTGTTCCGGATTTGCGTAAAGTGCACGCTGGCGTCGCGCTCGCCGCAGTTCTCACATTTCACGGAAATATTCCCTCCCCTGCGCCCAGCCTGCGACGCGGTCCCTACTGAGGAATTAACGCTCCCCGTGGGATTCCAGCAAGGCCAATCGCCGCACCCGAATTCGGGTTAAATCCCCTGACGGTCCGCTTCCAAACGGCCATCACGCATCCTAAATACTAGATCGGCGCGGTTGGCCAAATCTGGATTGTGGGTCGCCACAATCACGGCTCTTGCCCCATCTGCTACTATGGTACCGAGAAGAGAATGCAACTGTTCCGCGGTGGCGCGGTCCAAGTTGCCTGAGGGTTCATCAGCGATAATTAAGGGGGCGCCCGTAACCAATGCGCGTGCCAGGGCGGCGCGCTGCTGCTCGCCACCGGATAGTTCACCCGGCATGTGCTTTCCGCGTCCGGCCAATCCAAGTTTCACTAATGTTTCACGCGATTTTGCAATCGCGGACGTGTACGAAGACCCGCCAACGATTAGCGGCAGCGCGACGTTTTCTTCGGCCGTAAACTCGGGAAGCAGATGGTGAAATTGGAAAACAAAGCCGACCGACGTGTTGCGATAGTGTGCGCGCTCCTCATCGTCCATGTCATAAGGCGACTTGTCTCCCCACAGGACCTTACCCGATGAAGGAATGTCCAACCCGCCCAGGATGTGCAGGAACGTACTCTTGCCGACTCCCGACGCTCCAACAATCGCGATGATTTTTCCGGGATGAATGTCCAGGTCAATCCCGTTGAGAATGTCGAGCCGGCCATCGGGCGACACAAAGTGTCGCATGACGCCAAGCGCGCTTGCTATGGGCTTTACATCGCTCATTCGTAGCGAAGAATCTCCACGGGATACAGTTTTGCGGCACGCCGGGCCGGGTAGATCGTGGCCACAAACGAAATCACGATCGCCAGAACCCCAACAACCAAGACATCCTTGACGTCGACAATTACAGGAAGAGAGTCGATGAAGTAGATCTCAGGGGGCAACGACACAAGGTTGAATGTCTTTTGTACCCAACACATGACCAAGCCAAGCGCCAACCCGAGACCTGTCCCGACAATGCCAATGATGCTGCCCTGCCACATGAATATGGCGCGGACTCCGCTCGACGGGACGCCGAGTGTCTTCAGTACCGCAATCTCACGGCGTTTGTCGATCACGACCATGATCAGAGTGGAAACAATGTTAAATGCGGCGACAGCGACGATCAGCGACAACGCTACGATGGCCCAGATGCGTTCGATCTCCATCCAGCTAAAGAGGTTGCGATGCATTTGCATCCAATCGGTTGCATAGAGACCACCACCCAGCTTCGCCTCGATCCCGACAGCAACTTCGTCGGCGCGATTCCAATCCGCGACCTTGGCCTGGAAGCCGGAGATCTTCCCTGGCAACAAGAACAGACGTTGCGCGTCTTCGAGCATGATGTAGCACAAGGATGCGTCGTATTCGTACATGCCGGTCTCGAAGATTCCCGTCACGACAAACTTCATGATTCGCGGCGGCAACCCCTCACTGAGCGCTTCACCACGCAGACTGTACAACACGATCTCGTCGCCCGTTCGCGCCTCGAGACGATTCGCCAACACATGCCCGAGCATGATGGCGCGTCCCGAGTCTGTCTTTAGCTGCCAGTCACCAGTGACGATCGACTCACGCAGTCGCGTGACCTCAGCTTCCTTCTCCGGGACAATTCCACGAACGATCACGCCATCATTGGCTTCAGACGACGACACGGCAGCTTTGTAGTAGATAAATGGCGCGACCGCCTTGACGTCGGGGAATGTCGCGATTTGTTGCTCCAATGGCTCCCAATCGGTGATACCGTCGGCGGTACGGTGGAAGACCGACACGTGGGCCGTGGTACCAACGATGCGCTGCTTGACCTCCAGCTCGAAGCCCTTCAT
>JBKKDE010000109.1:0-2595 GCA_046708665.1 Candidatus Zixiibacteriota bacterium
GCCGAGTATATCGGTGCCGCCGCCAGGCGCGGAGGGTACCACAAGGCGAATCGCGCGCGTGGGAAAAGCGGATCCTGCGCTTGTCGAAGCGGATTGGGCGTGGGCAGTTGCGGCGCCCGCAAGCGCGACCGAAGCTAACGCTGCTGCCAGTGCTGTTGTTGCCAGCGGCATTCGCTCTCCAAATATTACAAGTGCGAGCATTGTAGTTTTAGCGGACGCCGCGCACAACTCATATAGCGGAACGACGAGAATGGGTTCAAAATCCCGGGCAGGCCGCGTGCAAGCAGGTCATCCGCGGCATTCACCGCTACCGGATTTGCAGTAAACTCACGCTGAATTACACATGAAACGCATAGCCATCCTCACCAGCGGCGGCGACGCGCCCGGCATGAACGCAGCGGTACGCGCCGCGACGCGCGCTGCGCTGGCGCGGGGTTGGGAGGTGCACGGCGTGCGCAACGGCTACGCGGGTTTGATTGACGATAGCATCGGGCCATTGCACGCGCGCGATGTGGGCGGCATCATTCAGCGCGGCGGGACCGTCCTTGGCAGTGCACGCTCACCGGAATTCACCACGGACGCAGGCCGTGCCAAGGCACTCGACAACCTGCGCCGGCACGGTATTGACGCGTTAGTGGTGATCGGCGGCAACGGCTCGCAGACGGGTTCCAGCGTTCTCGCTAATGCAGGATTTGCGGTGGTGGGCGTGGCCTCAACGGTGGACAATGATCTGGTGGGTAGCGATGTCGCCATCGGTGTTGATACTGCGGTGAACATCACTGTCGAGGCCATCGACCGGTTGCGCACTACCGGCTCGTCACACCAGCGTGCCTTTCTGGTGGAAACCATGGGCCGCAATTGCGGTTACATCGCGCTGATGGCGGGCATCGCCGGGGGCGCCGAAGTGATCGCCATACCCGAATTCGAGGTTGATCCGCATGAAGTCGCCGAACGGCTGCGTGCAGCGTATCAACGTGGCAAGACTCACGCACTGGTGGTGGTTGCCGAAGGGGCAAAGCACGGCGCCCGGGCGATCGTGCGCCATGTTGCCGAGCACCGGGCCACCATCGGTTTTGGTCTGCGCGTCACCACACTCGGTCACGTGGTGCGCGGCGGCGTGCCTACCGCGGCGGACCGCATTCTTGCCACACGCTTGGGCGCGGCGGCGATAGATCAGATTGCGCAAGACGCATCCGGCATGCTGGTTGGTGTGCGCGGCAACGATATCGTCACCACGCCGCTCGCCGAGGTTGCGGGCAAAACCAAAGGGGTTAATCAGGAATTGCTGGCGCTGGCGCGCGTGCTCGCGCAGTAAAGCGATTGGTAATGGCTGGAAGTAAATTGCACTGGGCTGCCATTTACCCTGCCGCCGGCGTGAACGCATCACTGTAAAAGTCATCCGGCGGCAGTTTGCATTGCCCGGTGAAATCGCGCAACGCCGACTCGATCACTATCGGCGCGCCGCAGGCATAGACCTGATAGCCGGACATATCCGGAACATCCTCCATTACCGCCCGGTGCACGAAGCCGCTGCGGCCTGTCCAATTGTTTTCGGGCGTTGCGTCCGACAGCACGGGCACATAGGTGATGCCATGCGCGCGTGACCAGTTCTCGGCGAGTTCGTTCAGATACAGATCGGCGCGCACGCGGCAACCCCAGTAGAGCGTCATCGGGCGCTTGCTGCCGTGGTGTACTGCATGTTCGATAATGGCTTTCATCGGCGCGAAGCCGGTACCACTGGCAAGCAGGATCAGCGGCTTGTCGCTGTCTTCGCGCAGGAAGAAGGTGCCGAGCGGGCCCTCGAAGCGCAGAATGTCTTTTTCCTTGAGGGTGTTGAACACGTACTGGCTGAAAGGGCCGCCGTAGTTGCGCAAATGCAGTTGCAGCATGTCGTCGTCGTGGGGCGCATTAGCGATCGACAGGCTGCGGCGTAATCCGCTCTTGGTGAGTATGTCGATATATTGTCCGGCCAGAAATTGCAGACGCTCACTGGCGGGCAGGCGCAGATGGATCATCATCACATCGGGCGCCAGACGGTCGAGTTTTTGCACGCGGCACGGCAGCGTGCGCACCTGGATATCCTTGATCGCGCTGATTTCGCGGCATTCAATGACCACATCACTGGCGGGCCTGGCCTGACAGAACAGTGCGTAACCCTGCTTCTTGTCGGCGTCTGACAGTGCGGATTCCTGATGTGTGCCGTAATCAACGCGGCCTTCGAGCACCTTGCCTTTGCAACTGCCGCAGGCGCCGTTGCGGCAGCCGTAGGCGATAGGAAAACCTTCGCGCAGCGCACCATCGAGGATGGTTTCGTCGTCGCCGACGGTAAAAACATGGTTGCTGGGTTTGATCGTGACTTGACGGGGCATGGAGTAAAATATGCTTAATTATGAAACGGTTACTGATTATTGGCTGTGGTGATGTGGGTGTGCGCTTGATCCCGCTGGCGCTCGCCCGCGAGCGCGTTTATGGACGCGTGTATGCGCTCACGCGCGAACTTGCGCAATGCGCATCGTTGCGCGCATTGGGTGTGATGCCGGTGATCGGGGACCTGGACCAGCCGCAATCGCTGTCGGCAATCGCGGGGATTGCTCA
>JBKKDE010000110.1:0-4961 GCA_046708665.1 Candidatus Zixiibacteriota bacterium
CTTCTATCATGGACGGGATCGAAGCGATGCCATTTCGAAAGATCAGCCAATCAAACGACTCCTCCGACCCGGTTTACCTCTCTCCGGAAGGGCACCGTAAACTCATCGACGAGCTCAAGCGCCTCAAGACCGTAGATCGCCCTACGGTTGTCTCGGACATTTCCCGTGCCCGCGACCATGGGGACCTTTCGGAAAATGCCGAATACCATGCCGCCAAAGAGCGTCAAGTCCACATCGAACGGAAAATCAGCGAACTGGAGTTCAAATTGTCTCGCGCTCGGGTAGTCGAGGAGACTGCCGATACGGGGCACGCCTACCTGATGTCCTACGTGGTGGTGCGGGATCTGAAATCGAAAGAGGAGATCAAGTACCAGTTGGTCTCCGCAGAAGAGGCCGATTTCGACCACGACAAGATTTCGATCAAATCGCCCGTCGGCGCGGCGCTGCTCGGCAAGGCCAAGGGTGAGAAGGTGAAAATCAAGATACCTGCCGGCGAATTGAACTACGAAATCCTTGATGTCTTGAAGTCTGAATAGACTGCTCCAGATTCGCCTAATCTACGCTAAAAATCCCTCATTTCGCCCGGCCCCGGTAAGGGGTATTATGCCGTTGTACGGCACATTCTTGCGTCAGGGAGAAGCATGATCGGTCAGACTATCGGGCGCTATACAATTACCGCAAAGCTGGGCGCAGGTGGCATGGGCGAAGTGTTTCTGGCCGAGGACACCAAGCTTGACCGCGCGGTCGCTTTAAAGTTTCTGCCGCCTTCGATGTGGAATGAGGCAGAGGCGCAGCAACGTTTGATTCGCGAAGCGAAGTCGGCATCGCGGCTTGATCATCCCAACGTCGTCACCATTTACGGTATCGAGGACCACGACGGACGGCCATTCATCGTGATGGCCCACGTGCGTGGTATGACGCTGGATCAGTATTGCTCCTCCCACCGACGCACTCCCGATGAGCTAATTGAACTGTTTGTACAAATCGCCGATGGGCTGCAGCACGCGCACGACGTTGGCATCATTCACCGCGATCTTAAGCCGGGGAACATTCTCATCGACGATCGGGGCCGTCCCCGCATTCTGGACTTTGGCATTGCCCGAATGCGCGGTGCGGCGCGGCTGACTCAAGTCGGTTCAACTCTTGGCACGCTCGCCTACTCACCGCCGGAACTGGCGCAGGGCAAAGATGCTGAGGTGACTTCGGACATATTCTCTCTAGGCATCGTGATGTATCAGATGCTCACCGGTCGATTGCCGTTCGAGGGTGAGCATGAGTCAGCCCTCATCTACTCAATCGTCCACGAGCCGCCTCTGCCATTCCGTGACAGCGGGGCGTCAGTCCCGATCAAATTGCAGGGCGTGATCATGCGCTGCCTCGAAAAACAGCAGGGCATGAGGTATCAGGGTTGTGCGGCGCTCATCAAAGAACTCAAAGCGTGCAAGTCTGAGCATACCTCATCCGGATTGAGTGACAGTGCCCGGGAGAAACCCTCGATTGCAGTGTTGCCCTTCGCTAACATGAGCGCCGACCCGGAAAACGAGTACTTCGCCGATGGGCTTTCCGAGGAGTTGATGAACGTACTCGCGCGCAATCCCGGGTTGAAAGTCACCGGCCGCACATCATCATTCTCGTTCAAGGGGAAGCAGGAGGATTTGCGAGAGATCGGTCTCAAATTAGGCGTCGAGACTCTGCTTGAGGGCAGTGTTCGCAAAGCGGGTAACCGCGTACGCATTACCGCGCAGTTGGTCAAGGCATCTGATGGTTTCCATCTCTGGACCGAGACATACGATCGGGTGCTCGACGACATCTTTGTCGTGCAGGATGATATTGCGAAGTCCGTCTCCGAAGCGATGAAGGTCGCGCTTCTTGGCTCGGCGGTACAGAAGTCAAAGGGTAACCCCGAGACCTTTGCGCTGATTGTCCAAGCACATCACTTCATGTCGCAACTGACGCGCGACTCGCTTGCGACGGCGAAAACGTTATTTGATCGCGCAATTGAAGTTGATCCGAACGACGCACGGGCGTGGGCGGGCCTTGGGCGATGCCTAATGGCACAGTCCGGGTATGGTTATTCGACTGACGCGTTTGCGAGTCGCACTGCACGAGAGGCGTGCGAGCGTGCGCTGCAACTCGACGACACACTTCCTGAAGCGAACTGGGCGATGGGTATGATTTGCCTATTCGGTGACCTTGACTGGGAGCGTGCGGGGCGATTCCAACAGCGTGCATATGACCTGGCTCCGAATGACGGGCGCATCATTATGGGTCTCGTAAACTATGAGTCGTTTCGCGGATACTTCTCACGCGGTACCAAGCTGGCATTGCAGGCCGTGCGGCTTGATCCTCTCAACGCGACCACGCATATGTTCGCCGGACGGACCCTATGGTACTCCGGTGACGGGACCAGGGCTATGGAGTTATTCCGCAAGGCTGCTCAGCTCAGTCCTGGAATCGCCTCCGCACAGGCCAATTTGGCAGCAGTTCTAGTGACAGAGGGGCGATTCGGAGAGGCACTCGTCGAGGCACAAAACGAGTCGCCTTCGGGGTACCGAGACACTGCCCTTGTCGTGGTCAATTCGTGTTTGGGGCGCAAGGAGGAGTCAGATCGGGCGCTCTCCGACTTGATAAGCAAAGGTGACCAGTGGGGATTCCAGATCGCCATTGCCTACACAGTCCGAGGTGACAACGACAACGCATTCCGGTGGCTAGAGCGTGCCTTGGAATTGCACGATTCCGGGCTGCCTTCTGCCAAGTCGGTACCGTTACTGCGAAATCTGCACGACGATCCGCGCTGGCCCACATTCCTCAAGAAGATTGGATTGGACGCCTGATGAGCATCATCGGTCAAAGTATTGGACGATACAACGTCACCGCTCGCCTCGGCGCCGGCGGTATGGGCGAAGTGTTTCTCGCCGAAGACACCATGCTGGGACGAAATGTCGCCCTGAAATTCCTCCCCGCGTCGATGTGGAATGAGGCGGAGGCATAGCAACGGCTGATTCGCGAAGCGAAATCAGCATCGCAGTTGGATCATCCCAATATCGTCACCATCCACGGAATCGAAGAGCATGATGGACGGCCTTACATCGTGATGGCGCATGTGCGTGGTGTTACACTGAACGAGTACTGTACGTCCAGGCCTCGCACGACCGACGACTTGGTGGACCTGTCCATTCAGATTGCCGATGGCTTGGAGCATGCCCACGAACACGGAGTAATCCATCGCGATTTGAAACCGGGCAACATTCTCGTGGATGAGCGCGGACGTGTCCGCATCCTCGACTTTGGCATCGCGCGGCTGCGTGGCACCTCGCGTTTGACTCAAGTCGGATCAACGATCGGGACACTCGCGTATTCCCCGCCGGAATTGGCACAGGGGAAAGACGCCGAGCCGACTTCGGATATCTATTCGCTCGGCGTGGTCATGTACCAGATGTTTACTGGCCGACTGCCGTTTGATGCCGATCATGAAGCAGCCCTGTTGTATTCCATACTCCATGAGCCACCGTTGGCTTTCACCGGCAGCAACGTCAATGTGCCTGTAAAGCTGCAAAGTGTCATACTTCGATGCCTGGAAAAGCAACCGGAGAAGCGATTCGCGTCATGCACTGAGTTGGTAGAGGAACTGAAACGATGCAAGTCGAGTGTGTCGGTCAGCGATGTGTCCGCGAGCGTCGCCACCAAGCCATCGATTGCTGTGCTGCCGTTTGCGAACATGAGCAACGACCCGGAGAATGAGTACTTCTCCGATGGACTCTCCGAGGAACTTCTCAACGTGTTGGCCAAGAATTCCGGATTGCGAGTCACGGGGAGGACGTCGTCGTTTGCGTTTAAAGGCAAGCATGAGGATCTACGGGAAATTGGCCAAAAGCTCGGCGTGGAGACACTGCTCGAGGGCAGCGTGCGCAAAGCGGGCAACCGTGTACGCATCACAACTCAGTTGGTGAAAGTCTCAGATGGTTTCCATCTGTGGTCGGAGACCTACGACCGTGTGCTCGATGACATCTTCGCAGTTCAGGACGACATTGCCAAGGCCGTGGCGACGGCGATGAATGTGGCACTGTTGGGTCAAGAAGCAGCGAAAACACAACTCAATCCCGAGAGTTACAATTTGGTATTGCAAGCGAAGTACTTTGGCTCCCGCATCACAAAAGAGGGACTCGAAAAGGCAAGGTCCCTCTACCAACGAGCGCTCGAGATCGATCCCAATGACGCGAGGGCATGGGCGGGGCTGTCGCGAATCGCCGCAACCGCAGGTGGATATGGCTATGGCGATGTTGACACAGTGATGCGTGAGGCAAAGGCCGCCGGACTCAAGGCACTCGCCATTGATGAGACGCTGGCAGTAGCGCACGACATCATGGGTTGGATTTCAATGGCGTACGAGTTTGACTGGGGTGCGGCGGGAAGGTATTTCCGTCGCGCCTACGAATTGGAGCCGGGGAACGGCGTCGTGATGAGCGGCTTGGCCAGCTTTGAAGCATACTGTGGGGATATTAAAGTTGCCCTCCGTCTGTCTGAGACCGCAATCAAACTTGATCCACTCGATCCCGAGATATACCACTTTGCCGCGAAGATTCAATACGCTGCGGGTAATCTGGAACAGGCGATTGAGTACAGCGAACGGTCTCTGGACTTGAGCCCCGGCATGACCAGCACTCATGCCGTAATCGCTATGCTGTTAACGGTATTGGGCCGCGCAGATGAGGCACTAGCCCACCTTGAACTGGAGGCACAACTCGGATACCAGTACTGGGCCAAAGCCATCGTGTATCACGCACTGGGGCGTAAGGGCGACTCGGACGATGCCATGCAAGCACTTGTCGCTTACGGGAAGGAATGGGCGGTTCAAGTCGGTGGGGCTCATGCGATGCGCGGAGAAATCGACGAAGCATTTGCCGCGTTTGAGACCGCCTACACGCATCGCGACTCCGGGGTGTCCCTGATCAAGATTCATC
>JBKKDE010000111.1:0-3475 GCA_046708665.1 Candidatus Zixiibacteriota bacterium
GTTCTGACACGACCGTGTTCCTTCGCTATGGAACTCGCGCCTCGAATGGCCAGGGCGGCATCCGCGCGCTGGGTGATCTCATAGTCAATACTGACGCCTATAGCACGGGAGCGGGATGCGCGACAGCAACAAGCCGCATGGTGACCGCCGACTCTGTGGTTGGAGCGACCATCGAGTGGTCGTTCCCACAGGATCCGACGTTGGACGAAATCATCTCGCTTCGCATCAAGCTGTACCGTCATGGTCCCTCTGTCCCAGTTACCGATCTGGCCATTGGCATGCTCATCGATCTCGACATTCTCCCGGCATCGCGGTATGACAACATTCAGAATGGCGTGACCAACAGGCCGGGCGCGGATGGCAGTCGCAATCTCATCTGGGCAGGTGGCACCGACACCGCTGGGCATTTCGTGTCTGGAACAAATACCGCCCGCCGATTCCGCGGCGGCGTTGCCGTCCCAGGTGGCTGGGATGGAGTAATTGTTGGCAATGCAGTCAGTGACATCCAGCCAGGAGGCGGCCCGTCAGATGGTTTTCTGTATGGCGCACTCCAAAGTCTTGCCGGAATCGATCTATTCTCGGATTTCGACGCCGACCTCTACGCTATGATCTCCCTCGACAAGGGCCGTTCAATCGCAGTAGGCGAGACACTGAGCTACCAGTTGTTCTTCGTCTCCGACACAATCAGCGAAGCGTCTCTCGCGGCGACCACTGATCTTGCGATCTCGAAGCAAAACAGCTTGTGCACCGGATGCTTCTGCCCGTGCAAATATGACCCGATCTGCGATAGCGTCTTTTCCAATGTTCAGGATGTCGTCAAGACTGTGGACGTGGCATTCCGCGGTGTCGCCCCCCAAACGGACAGCGAGTGTCCGTTCGAGCGCACCGATGTTGATGCCAACGGTGTGACCAGCGTCACCGATGTCGTGAAGGTGATCAACGTCACGTTTCGCGGACAGAGCGTCGCGGCCAACTACAGTGACCCGTGCGGGCTGTAATCCCGTGCTCCGCGCTATTCTGAAATACGCCGCCAACTCCCGCGAGTCGGCGGCGTATTCACTGCATGACAGATCGTTGGCTATGAATCCTGGTTCATTACCCAGACACCTCGGAGACGCATGCAACTCTCGCTTTCAGAACTCGGACGGACCTCCACCGAACCGAAAGTCTACATCCTCTACGAGAACGCAGCGTGGAATGTCCCAATCGTTCGTGAACTCACGCGCTTGGGGTTGCCTGTAGAAGAGCACTACGTCCAACACGGCTGGATCGACCCCGGAGCCCCGCCGCCGCACGGGATCTATATCAATCGCATGAGCCCGTCGTCGCACACGCGCGGCCATGTCGAGAGTGTCAGTCTCACGCATGCGCTCCTCGTGTATCTCGAGTCGCATGGACGTCGCGTCATCAATGGCTCGCGGTCATTCCTCTTGGAGATGAACAAGGTGAGGCAGATGCGCGCGTTAAACGAATTCGGCATACGCACACCGCGCACACTCGCCGCAACCGGAGTCGAAGGAGTCCTCGCCGCTGCGGACCACATGACCTACCCATGCCTCACCAAGCACAACCAGAGTGGCAAGGGGCTGATGATTTACCGTTGTGACTCTGCCGCGCAACTTCGGGATCTGATATCGTCCGATCGGTTTTCCTGGTCGCCGGATCACATTGTGCTATTGCAGGAGTACATCAAGCCGCGCGAGCCGCATATCACCCGCGTCGAAATCGTCGACGGTCAATTCCTCTATGCGATCAACTCATCCACCGCCGGTGGCTTCGAGCTCTGCCCAGCCGACGAATGCGAACTCCCGGCCGCCGCCAACTGCCCCGCCGATGCCCCGCAGACCGGGGCAGGGGGGACGTTCCGATTGAGCGAGAATTTCCACGACCCCATAGTAGACCAATACAAAGACATGATGAAACACCACCAAATCGACCTCGCCGGTATCGAATTCATCGAGGCCGAGGACGGCACCAAATACACCTTCGACATCAACTGTACCACCAACTACAACGGCCGAGTCGAAGAACAAAGCGGCCTGAACGGCATGGCGGCGCTGGCGGCGTTGGTGAAACGTGAGTTTGAGAAGCTTTGATCAGTAGCAAGAGAGCTAGACGGAATGCTCTGGTCGCTGGTCAGATTTTAGTCACTCCTGACAGTGTGCTTCACTCGCTGCAAGGTGCGCAAAATCGGGATTCCCGCGCCGCGCCTCGCAAGACGACGTCGATCACTCTGACTACGTCCGCAAGATCAGTCCCGCCACCGCAGTTGACATCGGTCCGTCCGTCGACGAGAACTCCATGCAACACGCATGACGAATCATTCGATTCTCTACCCGCACCGAAGGCCCTATCGATCGTCAGGACAACATCAATAATGTTGAGCACGCTGTCGCAGTTGGGGTCGCCATGACAGTCGCAGTGACATGAAATGGGATACGAGCAGTCGACCGGGAACGCGCCCATGTAATTGCCGCCTGAGCCAGATGTGGCGCACGGTGAGATGGCTGACAATGAGAAATGTTCATTCGTTGGATCACAGAACCAAGGGTCGGTGGACAGATTCGTTGGATGAGGCGTTGCTCCTCCATCGTAATCTGGAGAATTTCCCCATGAGAGGTTGTGATTCTGTTCGTCGAACAATCCGTATATCCCATACTCGGTGGATTGTACCACAATGTTGTTGATCGCGACTCCATCTCCTGTGATCGTGTAAAAACCCCGATGGTTTTTGACAAACGTGTTGTTTTCAATTCGCGCCGAGCCCAGGTAGGAATTGCCCACGCAGGCGACCCCGCCGTTATTTGTGAACAAGTTGTTTCGAATAAGTGGAGACCCGTGCCAGCAGCCAATGACAACGGGATCAGGGCCGTACGCAATGTAATCTCGGAACACGTTTCCACTGATCTCAGGGGAGGACTCATTTGTGACGACGATATACTGAGCGGCGATGCCTCCGAGCATGGTGAAGCCGCTCCAAAGCGCACTTGGCCCCTCTCCCAAACCAAATGTCACTGTGCTGCCTGAGAGGTGATCAGGGCGTATTCGCGTGACGGAAGGTCCACCAGTTGCGATGACACAGACAGATACTCCACGAAAGCTCACGTTCTCCTGATAATCGCCGGGAGCAACAGCAACGGTGTCTAGATAATGTGCGGAATCAATTGCAGATTGTATTGTAGGAAACGATTCTGGTACGTCCAACCGAATCGGAAATACGGTTCGGAATTCAGCAGAGTCCGACCACATTCCCCACTCGTGCCCGTCGTGAGCCCGTGCACGCCACCAATACTGAGTTCCGATCACCAACGGAGCAAATACGCCTGAGGCCGTGGTAACGGCTTGTTCGACTATGCTCTCCCGAGATACTGCAATAGTGGAGAGGGATGAGTTCTCGTAGATGTTGTACTGATATTTTAGGGCATCCCCGTCCGTGTCGGAAGCATTAAACACTGTCAACTCGATGGGGTGAGCG
>JBKKDE010000112.1:0-3158 GCA_046708665.1 Candidatus Zixiibacteriota bacterium
AAGATCGATGTCTTGTCGCTGACGAGCCCACGCAACTCCTCAATTCCTCTGCCATCAACCGCGCACGTTGGGATTATGGAATACCCGGCGCTGCGATAAACGTCCACAGTACGATCGTACGAACCCGGTTTGGCGAGGTCGATTTTTGTGAGCGCCACGGCGCACGCGAGACCCGCGGCCTCACCGGCGACGAGAAAGCGGTCTATCGTACCAAGTTTGAGCTTAGGGCGCGTGACCGACGCGACGACAACCAACTGGTCGCAATTGGCGACAAGAATTTGCTCCCAATCGGATTTCAGAACGTCGGGGCGCGAGAGCTTGTTGGTTCGTTCATGAACGATCGATATGACCGCATTCGGCGGCTCGTCAATCGAGATAGTGACGCGATCGCCGACAACAACCGGACTGGATTCCTTGGCCTCCGACAGGCGAAACTTCCCCCTCATCGAGCAGTCAAACATCCCTTCGGTTGTGCTAACGATAAACCGATTGCCGTAGCTCTTGATGACTCGCCCATCGAGTGATCGTTCTTCAGTCATGGCGAAAGTGGGTGCGGCGTCAGTTGGACTCAGGGTGGTTGGGAGCGGACGGATTGAGCAGATCGTCTGGATCAACGCTGAGCGGGGTCGTAGTCAAACGTTCCTGCTCGGCCATTAGTTCTTCTGTCTTGAACTCGCTCAAGTGCACGTGTTCGGAAAACGACGCAATGGTACCGAGGACGAATACAGGGCCCACTTCTGCGATATGAAGCATGATCGAGAAGCCGAGCGCTTGGTCCTTGTCGATTCCGAAAAACGACAGTCCCACGATGCACGCGAGCTGAAACGTGCCGATGTTGCCGGGGCTGACCGGAATCATGATGATGATCGTGTTCACGATCAGAATCACCATCGCTCCCCAAAACGGTATGTCGAAGTTGAAGGCGCGAATCAGGAAGAGCACCATCAGCGCGTGCGAAATCCATGAAGCGAGAGACAGCAACGAGACCAGGAGCAGATGCTTTGTGCTCTTGAGCATGTTGAGACCAGCGAGGAACGAGGTCTTGACGTTGTCCCATTCTGTCACCAAACGTTTGGGCGCGTGGCGGTGAAACCAATTGGGTGAGCTACCGGATTTCTTTCCGTGATGGAGGACCAAATAGAAAAGCCCCAGGAGCAACGCTGTGGCAATGAAGATCATGACCTCGCCGCGAACCATCCAATCCGGCATGACAAAGAGAAACGATGCGCCAAAAACCATGACGAGAAGGATGAGACCGTCAAACAGCACTTCGAGGATGACCATGGTAAAGGCGAAAGTCTTGGTAATACCGAGTGTCCGGGAAAACAGGAGAACGCGCGCGACCTGCCCAGTGAGCACGGGCATCATGATGTTGAGCATCTGCCCGACATTGTAGACGGCAAAAATACGCCGTCCCGACTGATGGTGATGCGGCGCCATGACGTACTGCAGACGCAGCGCGCGCGCGATGGGCATCGCCAGTGTACCGATCAACGCCGGGATCAGATACAGCGGCTCCATCTGAGCGATTGCATCCCAAATATCATTCGGGTCAGTATGACGAAACATCATGACAAGCAGGACGACGGCCGCGACCAACGCGAGTATGCGTAACCATTTCCATGTGCGTGCCTTCATAATGTCTCAAATACCGAATTCGGGATTGTCGGGCTTTAGCCCTGACAATCAAAAAACGACCGTTTTGGATGGAGAGTCAATTGGGGATTGCGGGGCTTCTGTGCTGACCGAGTCGAACTGTTGCGATCAGAGTGTCTCGAATGCATCAGTCTGCAGCCAGCCCTTGAGTCCATTCGGAAAACGCACCAAATGCCATCCTGATTCCGTGCGCTCGATGGTACCTGCGAGACCATCATGGGCGACGAACTGCAACGTGTACTCGTTGCCCGGTCCACCGCGCACGTCACTCTGCGTCGCGACGACGAATCCGTCTTTGCTCATGACATCGCGTGCGTAGCAGGTGGCACTGGCACCGGAGGCCAATACCCAGATTGCCCACAGGGCACCAACCATCCAGACCGGGAAAGAGGCACGTCGGGACTGGTCGGGCCAGAGTCTCCAAATTGTCACACACGCAGCGAGCCAGAATGCAAGCGCCGCGATCCATCGCGCTTCATGAATCGAGATTCGATCGACAAATGCACGCCACCACTTCGACACGAACAATTCGCCTACGGGCTCGATCTTGTCGGCAGCGAACAAGCGCGCATAACGGTAGTTGGCGACGAGATCTGCGTCACGCGGCGCGAGACGCATTCCGCGTCGGTATGCGATCAATGACGCGCCAATATGTCCGGATTTGAAATGGCTGTTGCCGAGGTTGTACCAGACGCGGGGATCATCGATTCCCCCTTGCACAATGCGTGTGAATCCTGCCGCGGCAGAATCAAAATGGCCTCGTTGGTAGTGCGCCACAGCGTCGTTAAACATCGCGCTCGGATCCTGCGCGTTCACCACGCCAACCGGCATGAGCACGAGCACAAGCAGGAGTAATGCGATGCGGAGGATTGTGGTCACTTCCCCTCCGTCAATTCTGCAATTACGGACTCCGCATGGATCACAGTCTCTGGTGTGACTTTATCCATGCCACCAGGCGCGTACCGGCCACGGTCGCAAAGTTCGAGCAAATCGAGATATTTCTGGGCGGCGTCTGCAGGCACGTTGTTCGTGAGAAGCGTGGCACGGATCTCTTTTCGAGTCTGCCCTTGGGCGCTCTTGCCGAACCGGTCGCTGTAGAATTGCATGAGGACATCGGCCAGTTCGTTGAACGTCAGCGCCGCTGCGGAATTCGCCGGATTGCGATGCAGTCGCGTGACAGCCACTTGGAGCGCGAACCGGCGTCTGCGACCGACCGGATCGGATGCCTCTTTGATCACACCGCGCCGCCATGTAAAAAAGCCGATGAGTCCCAACAGCGGAATCAGATGCCCGGCCCAGAACGCCGGTCCGAATAGTCCAGGGTTCGATAGACGACGGAGGTTATCGCCCTCGGTCTTTAGGAAACGGACATCGGCCGCAAGATCGGAAATCTGGTCGGGCTCGAGCTTGAGCGACGGAATCGTAAAGTCGGCAGCCCCGCCGGTGACGGTGATCTCAATCGGTTCGGTGCGGGCGGTTTGGTATTCCTTCTTTTTAGGGTC
>JBKKDE010000113.1:0-5803 GCA_046708665.1 Candidatus Zixiibacteriota bacterium
CGTGTGGGCGGTGCGACAATAGCAGACAACCGCGCTTCCTTTCGGAAGCTCGGCCGTCTGTGGCCCACCTTCTATATGGGGTGATGGGGATTTTCGTTTACAACCGAAACCGCAAACCGAACTGGATGCGGCTCGAAGTGACGTCGATGTCATCGCGCAGTTCATACGCGTAGTCGTCGATGACACGTGTATCGAGTTGGCCGGCGGTCAGGCCGAGCTCGCCGAATATCGCGGTGCGTCGCCCGATAAAGTGATCGATACCAAGAGCAACGCTCGCAGCCGGACCCATGAAGCCGTTGTCGTCGTTGTAGTGGTCGTGGATTCGGAAGTGGGGTTCGTCTTCGAAGAGGAACATTCCTCCCAGAGCGACCTTGCCATACGGTTGCCACTTGTTGCGGTGCCCGGTGTTGGGTGTGTACTTGACGCCTACCATGCCGGTACCGAAGACGACATCGCCGATTTCGGTTGGATGTTCGGAGGCATTGCCCTCGAAGTAGAGCGAGAACTTGGGATCGAGGCCAATGCCTACACCGAGGAAGAATGACCCGCCATCATCGAGTTGATCAAGTCCAGCGTAGTCGATGTCTTCGATTTCGTAATTTTGCCCACCGAACCCGGCATAAAGTTGGACACCGCGTTGTGAGTAGCCGTCGCGGGCTGGTGTTGACTCACCGCCACGGCGAATGCGGGCCTCTGACGTTGCGATCATGACCGAGCTGAGTCCGATGGCGATGGCAGCTATCTGTAGAAAACGGGTGACGCGCATGAATTCCTTCCACGAGTTGTCAACTGCCGCTGCGGCGCGAAAATGTGCGCGCCCTGTCCAGATGACCTATAAAAGCAAGGGGCGTGCCGTTCGGCTAACTAGCTGCATTGCAACGTGCTTTTGTCAGGTGGGGGAGAGAATCGCACAAGTCTTGTGCGCGGGTAATACAAAAGGGCCGGTCTCGGACCGGCCCTTTGAGCCCCTCGAAGGAGGGATTTTTAGGTCTATGATTCCTTCAAGTTAGTACGTCGCGCGCTTGTTCAATTCTGTCTGCGCGATGAACCAACATGCCGGAGCAAATACCAGCCAGAGCACGAAGAAGAGCCACTTGTTAAACTTGTCCGTGCTGACTGTTTCATACAGCTCGGCATACTTGTAGATCGCGAAGAGATTCGCGATCGGGATGAACAAGAGCACCGTCCACAACCCAGGACTGGCGGCCGGATCGTTGGCGAGGCCTTTCAGTTCCGTCGCTGTCTGGTAGAACCAGTAAATGGCGTAGATACAGATCGTTACAACCATCAACAGCACCTGCGCGACCATGTTGCGCTTTTTGACCTGCATGGCTTCCACCTCTGCGAGAAGTTATGCGAGACTAGACCGTCATTCTCTCAACAACAAACTGCGCGACATCCATGACCGGGACCTGATCGCCTCTGCCGAGGTCGTTGGTGGCATCGCGGATCATGATCTGGCAGAAGGGGCAACCGACGGCGATCTTTTCAGCGCCGGTGGCGAGAAGCTCTTCAGTTCGTTCGCGGTTGACCCTCCTGCCCTGCGTTTCCTCGGCGAATATCATACCTCCGCCCGCCCCGCAACAGAAGGATTTTTCCTTCGTCCGTGGCGGTTCCAGCGGATTGCCGAGCAACTGGCGTGGGTTGTCGATGTCGGATGGCTGGCCGTAGCGGGAAAGATAGCAGGGATCGTGGTAGACTGTCGCGGCTTCGGTTTCGCGGGAGAGAGTGATTTTCCCCGAGCCGACCAGGTCGTTGATGAGTTGCGAGTGATGGATGATCTCGACCCCGGGGTCGAGGCCGAAATCCTTGTATTCTGAGATTGTCCGCACGCAGTGCGGACACGTGGCGACAATCTTTTTCACTCCGGCGGCTGTGAGCATCTCGACATTGGCAGTCGCCAGTTGCTGAAAGAGGAACTCGTTGCCTGCCCGACGTGCCGCATCGCCGGTACATTGCTCGTCCTTGAGGACACCATAGGACGTTTTAGACCTATCCAGAATTGTCTTGAAGGCAAGTGAGACTTTCCGGTATGTCATGTCGAAACGCGCCAGACAACCCATCCAGTACAGCCATTCCTGACCGTTGTATTCGGGATATTTGTTCTCTGTGATGAATTCATGCGCCTGTGGAGTCGGATATGCCCACGGGTTCTGAAGACGTTCGAGGTTGCCAAAGAACGTGTTGAACGTATGGGGGACATTTCCCTCGGCGGTCATGCCGCGCCGCGCCTCGAGGATCGGCACTACTTGATCGATGCCGACCGGACATTGGAACGAGCATGCACCGCATGTGGTGCACTGCCAGAGGATTTCTTCGTCGATGGTCGCGCCGACGATCGACTGCTCCGGATCTTTCATGAAGCCATCGCGCAAATCGAGCATCAATTTTTTCGGGTCGAGCAATTTCCCGGTATTGCGCGCGGGGCAGTGGTCATAGCAACGCCCGCATTCGACACAGGTCATGGCGCCGAGCGCCGTGTGAGCGGAGAGATCCTTGAGTTTCAGGGCGCCGAATTCCTCTTTCTCGAAATCGAGAGGGTGAATTCGCGCCAACTCGAAGTCTTTCAGGAATGTTGTGATTGGTGAAAGCACCAAGTGCAAATGCTTCGAACGAGGGATGAGCCACATGAATGCGAGGATCGATAACGAGTGCGCCCACCAGTTGATCCTGCCCATTGCATTCGTATGATCCTTGAGAGCGTAGAGATCGAGCAGGTAGGTCACCATCAAAGCCGCGATCAAGAGCCCGACAATGCCGGACTCGATCTTGACTGGCCCCAGTGCGGGCGGACGGGTGACATAGCGACGATACAGGAGCGCGAGAATGCCGACCAGTGCGGCGACTGCGAGGACAGCAATTACGGAAGCTAGGGCTGCATACAGTGCGCCGCGGCCGAGAATGTAGACACCGTATCCACGTCCGAAGTGATCAATGGTAATTGGAATGAAGGCAATGAACGCCCAGAACACGAGGGCGTGCATGAGCCCGGCGAATGGCCGCTGCTTGATCACTGTCCCTTGAAGCAGCACCTCCCAGACAAACCGCTTGAGCCGTCGTGGAATCTGATCAACGACAAACCCCTTCGACGCTTTCTGAACCGCATGGAGGCGCGTGACAATCGGCGCAATGAAGCCGTACAGGCCAATCGCGATGGTGATGCTAAGGATTATTCTTTCAATCATCGCAATCAGTCGATAATCCGGAAGCCGATTCGCACTACGGCCTGATACTCGCTGATCTTCCCGTCCTTAAGTCCGCCACGGTGTTCTTTAACCTCGAACCATGCCAACCCCTTGAGCGTCTTGCCAGCTTCGGCCACGGCGTTCTCAGTCGCGTCTTGGAAACTCTTTGTCGAGCAGCCAACTACATCGATGATCTTGTAAACTTTTGCGTCCATAATTCCTCCTCGGAATGCAGGCAAGCTACGCTCGCCCAACAACTACCACAAGCCCCGAAGAAACGCCAGGTCGGAACCGTCGGTCGTTTTGACTTCCCCAAAATTTCTGACGACTCCCTTACATTAATGCGGTATAACCTCCGGAGGTCGCCTATATTCCCGCCCGGGGCAGGGCTGGAGATAGCAAAGTTGGGATTGAGATCGCGCTTTTCCGGACCACTGATTTTGGCAGTGGCGTTCGCCGGGTTTCTGGTGTCGCCTGTTTCTGCCTTGCCGCCCACCGGGCTTGAACCCACAACTGCAACGAAGGCATTCGATTACGGCACTTACGCCGACACCAATGACATTCTGATGTTCGTGACCAACCGTGGCTGGATCGGCCACGATCCGACCGGTCTGTTAGGTCGGCCATCCGGGTTGTACTTCCCCCGGGGTGGTAACAAGACGCTGATCTATTCCGCCGGATTGTGGCTTGGATGCAAGATGGGCAAAGGATATCGAGCGTCGGTGGCGGAGTACGATGCCGACTTCACACCCGGTCCAATTGTGGATGGCTCCGCACTGCCTGACAATGAGAAGTTTAGGGTTTACAAGATTGCCGCTAACGACACCCCCGGATCCAACCCCGACTATACCGAGTGGCCGTTTGAACAAGGGGCACCGGCCATCAAGAACGCGTCTGGTGATGACTCACTGGATGCAACGGGACTGCGCATTCCGCTGCGGCTGGGCGACCAGACCATGTGGGGCGTATTCCACGACCTGACCCTCGCCAATCACACCAGCGATCCTGGCAGTATTCTGCCTCTCGGCGCTGAAGTTCAGATGCTGGCTTGGTCGGATGAATGGCCGGGGTCTATGGGCCGCACCGTATTTCTCAATTACATGATCATCAATCGCGGTGACAGTATTTGGCGGGAAGCGCGGTTCGGCTTATGGGCCGATCCAGACCTTGGACGGTCGACGGACGATTTGGCAGGAAGCGACTCGGTACTCGGATTGGCCTACTGCTACAACAACGGCCCCGACCTCGTGTATGGCGATGCTCCGCCTGCAGTAGGTGCGGTCATGCTGGCTGGTCCGGCTGTTTTCGCCCCCGGCGACTCTGTGTGGTCCGTAGCGCGGCAGAAGTGGATAGCCAATCGCCGCGCAACAACCATGAGTGGGGCTGTGGCTTGGGGGAGTGGCGGGGATCCCACCGGTGAGTCCAATGTGTACTACGTGCTCTCGGGGCAGGATGAGACAGGCATGCCCATGGTTGATCCAACCACCAGCACTCCGACCACGTTCTCCTTTTCCGGCGATCCTGCCACGCAGTTCGGGTGGATTGACAATTCGCCATCCGATCGGCGCTTCATAGTCAACGCTGGACCATTGACCGTCGCGCGCGGTGACACGGTTGAGATGACAGTGGCTGTTGTGGTTGGGCAGGGTGACGACGCTCTCGGCTCCATAGCCTCGATTAAACAGGCTGCACAAACCGCGCAGGCGTTATACCGGGGGCGATTCACCCCGGCCGTGGCCTCGGTTGTCGACATACTGCCCGGCTCGTGCCCGAATGTGGTTTCATTCGACGAGCCAATCGACCTCGACTTTGATTTCATTCGCCCCGCCGCAGCGATTCCTACATCGAACATCGTGGTTGCGGTCTACAGCACCGAAGCTTTCGATGCGACATCTGCAGACCCGCGTGAGGTATTGTTAAACAATGTTGCGCCATCCGGTTGGACCATTGACGATATCGGACGGCCCGATGTCCGCGAGACGCCCTGTGGATGTGGGCAAGCGTCCCGCGATGGACGTCACGATCTGCTCTTGTCTTATGACCGTGATGCTGTCGCCCTTGCCATGCAACCCCTCATCGAGGGCGCAGTGAGGACTTTGCGACTGCAGACAATCGGCCGTGATGGCGTTCGCGCTGTTGGACACGACTGTCTTTCATTCGTCGATCTTGGATTCGATCAGGGCACCATCGCCCCGCCGTTTTCGCCGATGGATGATCCCAAGGATGCGCCATTCGCATTGGGGAATCAGCCGAACCCATTCAATGCCGCCACGATGATCACATACCGAATCGCCACCGACGGCCCCGTTCGTGTCGAAGTGTATGACATCCTCGGTCGTCGCATGGCGACACTCGTCGATGCTTGGCAGCGAGCCGGAGAGTATCAGGTTATGTGGAATGGCGCCGACATCCACGGCTACCCGGCGGGTTCGGGCATGTACTTCTACAGACTGCAGTCGGATGATGGATTGCTGACGCGCAAGATGATCCTACTCAAGTAATTCCGCATACTCACTCGCTATCCAGCGATCTCCGGATTGCTGAACCGTCGTGTCTCGGCAAACCATACTCCGAGTACGATGACGGCCGTGGCCAGGCCCATCAGTGCGGTGAACTCC
>JBKKDE010000114.1:0-10111 GCA_046708665.1 Candidatus Zixiibacteriota bacterium
GAACAGACTGTCGTACATCGGATCATCAAAATTCTCCGAGCCATTCCCTGCGGCTTCGCAAATAATGACCCCGTTGGCCCATGCGTACAACATGGCGTCAAAGTTGTCCTGCCAATACTCCATCGCGATGTAGCCGAGTTGATCATCGCGACCCTCAAAATTGTAGTGCGGGCCGGGGGCGTGCAACTCGATCAGAATGGCGTCACCAGGATCAGACGAATCCACGGCCAGCGTAATCGCGTTGGCGGTCGACATCGTCCAAACGGATGAAATGCCAATGCCGGTCTCATATGCGATTCCTGTCATGCCGAATCCGTTGCGTCCTGCCGCCATCTCACCGAGTACTGCTGTTCCGTGGTGACGGTCCCCGGAGGGGTTCACACCGATGACTATAGCGTCCGCGCCGCCCGGTAAGTCCTCGTGCGTCAACTGCCATCCATACTCGACATCGATGACCTGCGTCCCGATTCCCGTCCCGCCCGGAAGTGTCCATGCCTGCTTGGCGCCGACACCACCCGGTGCGGCAGCGAGGTAGAGTTGGCCGGATTCAAAATGAGGAGATGCCGCCGAGTGCAGCCACTCCTGGTAGCCGCTTGAGGGCGTCGACTCACGTGATGCAACTTCGGGGCGTGGCGCGAAGAATGCCGTTTCGATCTCGTCCAACGAATTCAATTCGGCGATCAGTTCGGTGGCAAGCGCCGGATCGGAAACGGGGTGTCGAAAATACAATGACAGATCGGGCAGGACTATCTTGACCCGATCCTCAGCCGCAACGCGTCGGCTCTTAACGGCGTCAGGATCTTCGTCGATAGTTGGCACTGGCTCGGCCAGACCGCGTCGCGTAAAGACATTCACAACGCGCGCGGCGCTCGCGTGTCCCAGCCGGGCCATGCCGGAGTGAACACTCATTCCCTCGCGGAACTTCAGCACGACGTCACCGGGCGGGGCCAAAGGACTTATCTCAACTGTTGACCGACTATAGATCTTACGCAGAGGAGAATAGCTCTGCACATCCCGCGCCGCGCCGGTTTGCGGCACAAGCGCGAAGATCAACGGCATAAGTAGGGCTGTCAGGCAAGACGAACGCGGGCCCAAGCGGCTACAACGCATGTACCTCTCGCAAACTTTTCGGTTGCTGTTTCAAATCGTTTGTAAAACCGCGACCTGCTCTATCGAACTGAGGTAACAATTGACAGCCGTGCAGCGGTCGCCGCATCGGCCATGCTGTTGCAATATAACAACTTTCCCCGATCTGTCAATCCGTCCAGGCGCCAGTTGATTGCGGTTTCGCGGCGTGATGAGATTCGGGCAAGAATCGGTCGCGCCGCACTCAGCTATTTCACTGCGGCACAGTATATTCACCCTCATGCCTCAAAGCGACGATCTCGGAAGTCCTCAGTATTCGCGTGTCATAGCAGCGCTACCGCAGAGCGTTCCGTTTGTGGCCCCTGAAGCACTGGAACGGGCCCGGGGCAAGCAGCTGCACCTGCGACTTGGAGCGAACGAGAGTGCTTTTGGCATTTCGCCGATGGCCGTTGCCGCGATGCGTGACGCCGCAGCGCAGACAAATTGGTACGGTGATCCCGAGAGCCACGACCTGCGTCTGGCACTATCGACGTCGCTTGGAATCGATCTCGGTAATATCGTGATCGGCAACGGTATCGATGGTTTGCTTGGCTATGTGGTCCGCGCGATCGTCGAGCCAGGCGCGGCTGTCGTCACATCCCTCGGCACATACCCGACATTCAGCTACCATGTTGTCGCGAATGGCGGGATTGTGCACCCGGTTGGATATCGCGATGATCGTCCCGATCTCGACGGTCTTCTCGAAACCGTAATTCGAACCGGTGCTCGGTTGGTGTATCTGGCGAATCCCGACAATCCATCAGGGTCGTGTCATCCAGCCAACGATGTTGCGCGGTTTGTCGTCGAACTACCGTCACATTGCACACTCGTGCTCGATGAGGCCTACTTCGAATTCGCCTCGCCGGATTCAGTGCTGCCGATTGACATCACTCACGGGAACATGATTCGTGTCCGGACTTTTTCGAAGGCGCATGGGATGGCCGGGGCTCGAATCGGATATGCAATCGCGCACTCTGATTTTATCGCGACACTCGGCAAATTCCGAAATCAATTCGAAGTCGCCCGTGTGTCGCAAGCTGGCGCGCTGGCGTCGCTGGCGGATATTGGATTTGTGAAGGGCGTGATTCGTGCGGTTGAGGAAGGGCGTCGTGATTACGAACAATTGTCTGAGGAAATCGGTTGCCCGTTCATTCCGTCCGCCACAAACTTTGTCTGCCTCGATGTTGGAGGTGTCGACCGGGCGCGGGCGGCAGTCGCCGCGTTGTTGGAGCTCGGAGTTTTCATCCGGATGCCCGGAGCACCGCCGCTGAACAGATGCATCCGCGTGACCGTCGGGACACCGAACGAGCGGTCTGAGTTTGCCAGATTCCTGAAAGAAGTCATTACCCAGCTCTAAAATCGGCGTGGAACTCAATCGTCCTCCAACAGTTCAATGGTTCGTATCGTTAGAACAGTCTTGCAGTCAGAGAGGAGCTCTCGATTCGGGCTGTGAGAATCGAGTGGAGTCGGAAGGAGAAATGCATGGATCGACGTGATTTTGTTCGCGCTAGCGCGCTGGGTGCGGCAACGATGATCGCCCCCAAATTCTTATTCGCACACGACACACCGAAAGAAGGAGCAGCCATAATGCCGCACACTTTACCTAAATTGCCTTACGCTTACGACGCACTTGAGCCGCACATCGACGCACAGACAATGGAAATTCATCACTCCAAGCATCATCAGGCCTATGTCAACAATTTGAACAACGCACTCACCGGGACCGGTCTCGAAGAAATTCCGGTGCTTGATCTCATCACCGATCTTTCGAAGGTCCCCGATGCCAAGCGTGGCGCAGTCCGCAACAACGGCGGTGGCCACGCCAACCATTCGTTCTTCTGGACTCTGATGACTCCCGGTGGCGCAAAGGAGCCGACAGGCGATGTCGCGACTGCAATCAATTCCGTATTCGGCTCTTTCGCGACATTCAAAGAGCAGTTCGCCGCCGCAGGAACCGGCCGATTCGGTTCGGGCTGGGCATGGCTTGTCCCGGTCGGCGGGAAGCTCACCATTACCTCCACACCGAATCAGGATTCGCCGCTGATGAAGGGCGTCGCGGATGTCGTGGGCACACCAATCCTCGGTCTCGATGTGTGGGAGCACGCGTACTATCTGAAATATCAGAACCGTCGCCCCGACTACATCGGCGCCTGGTGGAATGTCGTCAACTGGGACATCGTCGCAGCCAATCTCAAGTCGGCGAAGTAGTCGCCATACGAAGTACGGGCAGGCTCCTGCCGAGCCTGCTCTTTGTCCCCTTGTCCAAGTCCAAATCTTCCGTCATTCCGGGTTCTGACGCTCTTTGTCAGAACCCGGAATCTTTGTTGCCCTGCTCGCAAGCCCGCGCTTTTGTCTTTGGCCGACTTGGTCTGAACCTCGAGAGTTTCGATTCCGAAGGGGTCGAGGATGACTCCGACACCGATGTCGGATTTAGCGTCCTTGGAGGAATCGAGAAGGGTCTCAAGAAGGGTCTCAAGAACGGTCTCAAGAACGGTCTCAAGAACGGCCACGTCTTCTTCTAGGAAGCTAGGCTCGGGCTGGTCGATTCGCCGGATTTCAAGGTGACGGCGGGGTGGACGTTCTTTCACTAAAATTGCCGCCAAACTCACACCGAGGGGCCGTTTCATTGGCCAATTAGTTATTGTCCGACAATCAGTTAACCAATTGTGGCAAAACGAGATCAAACTGCTTGCGCTAAATGTATACTTTTTCGTATACATAACGCCCCTTGGAGTGTAAGAGACTCTGAGGAGACTGGCCACGATGAAGATTAGCGCACCAGAAGAATACGGACTCCGTTGCCTCCTTCGCCTTGCGAAAGCAGGTGGAGATGGATCGTTGACTATGACCGAGATCGCCGAGGCCGAGGGGCTTTCGGTGGCCAACGTGCGCAAGTTCATGCTGATCCTGCGTGAGGCCGGACTGGTGCAGAGCGCTCGCGGACGCACCGGTGGCTACGCCCTGAATGCAACTCCGGCTGACATCACGGTCGGGCAGGTCTTCGAGTCGCTGTCTGGACGCTTCTTCGACGATTCATTTTGCGAGAAGCACTCCGGTGAGTTGTCGATTTGCGCAAATTCAAATGTTTGCTCAGTCCGTTCACTGTGGAAAGTGCTCGATGGCCTTCTCTGGGGAGTCCTGAATCGCACACGCCTCTCAGATTTGATCGGGCAGGAGGGGCCGTTGTCGGACCGTCTGCGTCAGCATGTTGAATCGACTGTTGCGGAGTTGGCGTTGATGACGCCTGTAGCTGAGATACGGGCTCCCAGGCGTTTGTCGGCGACGATTGGGGAATGAACTGTAGAATTATTCAGACTGAAGTGACGCCAGTGCTGGTCAGCCCTTGGACTGACCGAACTGTGCGGGATCGGTGGTCAGCCCAGGGGCTGACCCACACATGCCAAAGGAGAAACGAACTACATGTCTGACAAACACGCTGCCTTTCATTGCGACGATGTCCATGTCGCGATAGGCGAGAAGCAAGTGGTCAAAGGTGTCACTTTGACCATCAAAGCCGGCGAGATTCATGCCCTCATGGGGCCGAATGGATCGGGCAAGAGCACATTCGCTAATGCGCTCATGGGCCACCCGGCATACACACTGACCAACGGCAAGATTTGGGTTGATGGCGAAGATGTCACCGATGCCGAAGCCGATGAAAAGTCCCGCAAGGGAATGTTTCTCGCATTTCAGTACCCTGTCGCGGTACCGGGAGTGACCGTCGCCAATTTCCTCCGCGCCGCTGTCAAAGCGCGTACCGGGGATGACGAGAAGGCGATGAAGAGCTTCCGCAAGGACCTCATCGCCGAATTCGAAAAGCTCGACATCGACCAGGCATTCGCGACTCGCTACGTCAACGATGGATTCTCCGGCGGCGAAAAGAAGCGCCTCGAGATTCTTCAGATGGCGATGCTGAAGCCTAAGATCGCGTTGCTCGATGAGACTGACTCCGGTCTCGACATCGATGCCCTCCAGGTTGTGTCACAGGGGATCAATCGCGTGGTCGAAGACAAAGTTGGTGTGCTCCTTGTCACGCACTACCAGCGCATACTGAATTATGTCAAGCCGCACTACGTGCACGTGTTTATGGAAGGACGCATTGTCCGCTCCGGCGGCCCTGAGTTGGCGCATATGTTGGAAGAAAAGGGTTACGAGTGGATCGAAAACGAAGTTCACGCCGCGGCAGCGGTCTAAGGAGTTGTCATGTCTGATCTGAGCAAAATCCCGGTTAGAGATGAGCCGAAGCCCGAGTTGAATTTGCGCGAGGACTACGAGTCGCGTTATGGCTTCCACGATCCCGAGGACAACTTCGCCAAGTTTCCCAAGGGCGTAAGCCACGATGTCGTGGAGCGCATCTCCCGTCTCAAGAACGAGCCCGACTGGATGCGCGAATTTCGCCACGCTGCCTTCGACTCCTTTCTGGCGAAGCCGATGCCCAAGTGGGGCGATACCGAACTTCTGAATTCAATCAAGTTCGACGACATCCACTATTATGTCAGTTCCAGCGAGAAGCAGGGGCGTTCCTGGGAAGATGTCCCGGCCAACGTCAAGAAGACCTTCGACCGTCTGGGTATTCCCGAAGCGGAGCAGAAGTTTTTGGGCGGTGTCTCGGCGCAGTACGAGTCAGAAGTAGTGTACCACTCGTTGCGCGAAGACTTGACCAAGCAGGGCGTGATCTTCCTCGACATGGATTCCGGTTTGCGCGAGCAGCCCGAATTGGTGCGCCAGTATTTCGCGACCGTGATTCCCTTCGCCGACAACAAATTCGCGGCTCTCAATTCGGCCGTATGGTCGGGAGGATCGTTCATTTATGTCCCGCCAGGAGTCGACGTCAAGATTCCGTTGCAGGCCTACTTCCGCATCAACACCCAGAACATGGGCCAGTTCGAGCGCACGTTGATCATAGCCGACAAAGGTGCTCGTGTCCATTACATCGAGGGTTGCACCGCGCCGACGTACTCATCCGACTCGCTGCATTCCGCAGTTGTTGAGTTGGTCGCGCTCGAAGGATCGTACATTCGCTACACGACAATTCAGAACTGGTCGAACAATGTCTTCAATCTCGTGACCAAGCGCGCCATGGCCTACACCGATGCAACGGTAGAGTGGGTTGATGCCAATCTCGGTTCCAAGCTGACGATGAAGTTCCCGTGCGTGTATCTCATGGGCGAACGTGCCAAAGCCGAGATTCTCTCGGTGGCGTTTGCCGGTGATGGCCAGCATCAGGATGCCGGTGCCAAGGTCATTCACGCGGCTCCGAATACGACTTCGCGTATCACGTCGAAGTCAATCTCGAAGGGCGGCGGACGCGCCTCGTACCGCGGTCTCGTCAAGGTCTACCCCAACGCGACCAATTGTAAGGTGTCGGTGGAATGCGATGCGCTGCTTCTCGATGAGGCCTCGCGCTCGGACACGTATCCGACGATGGAAATTGTCGGCGAGGATGTCCGCGTTGAGCATGAAGCCCGTGTCTCGAAAATCGCCGAAGAGCAAATCTTCTATCTGCAGAGCCGTGGGTTGAGCGAAGATCAGGCGCGCATGCTAATCGTGAATGGATTCTTCGAGCCGTTCGTCAAAGAACTGCCGATGGAATACGCCGTTGAAATGAACCGCCTGATTGAACTCGAAATGGAGGGGTCGGTCGGTTGATGCCCTCGACAATAGCAGCTATGACAACTACAGCCAATATGAATCCTGTATCGCCGCAAAAGGTGCTCACCGGCATCGCCGATTTGTACCGTGAGCCAGACTGGCTTTCGGCAAACCGCAAACGCGCGCTCGATGTCTACCGCGACACGCCGCGTCCCGATCGAGTTGCCCACTTGTGGCGTTACACGGAACCGGCATTGTTCGAGAACACCAATGGTCGCTCGACCCCCGCACCGCCGGTGCCGGGCACACGTCGCGATTTCCCGGAAGTAATCACCAGTGCGCTTGCGACTGAGTCATTGGCCGCCGCAGTCTATGTCCGCGATGGTCTCGTGTGGAAGACTGCCATCGACGACAAGATCGCCTCGCGTGGTGTTCTTGTGATGGACCTCCATGAGGCAGCTTTCTCGCATGCGAAGCTTGTCGAGCCCTACCTCGGATCACTCGTTGGTCCTGAATTCGGCAAGTACGAAGCGTATGCCAATGCGGCGTGGACGGGTGGATTGCTGGTCTATGTCCCACGCGGCGTCGAGGTCGATCGTCCGATTCACATCGTGACAGCGCAGCCGCAGCCCGGATCGTTCCGTTCGGGACGACTCCTCGTGATCGTGGACTCCCAGGCATCGTTGACGTTGATCGACGAATACGGCGATGGTATGGATCCCGGCGAAGCCAGCTCACACACAACGAACATTGCCGAGCTCTTCGTGTCTGATGCCGGACGATTGCACTACTCAGCCATCCAGAATTGGAATCGCAACACGACATCGTTCTATACACAGCGTGCCCGCCTCTCCACGGACGCTAAGATCGACAGCGTGTTCACCAGTGTCGGTGCCGGTGTTGCGAAAGTCGATGCCGGTGCAGTTCTCGGCGGCAAGGGCTCGGAGAGCAATATGTACGGGCTTGCGATCGGCGATCAGAAGCAGCATTTCGATCATCATACGGTGCACTTGCATGAATCCGGTCACACGCGTTCGGACCTGCACTTTAAGGTCGCATTGCGCGATGATGCGAATTCGGTGTACACCGGGCTGATTCGTATTGAAGAGAAATCCGACTACTGCGAGGCGTATCAAGAGAACCGCAATCTGGTTCTTTCGCCCGGAGCACGCGCCGAATCAATCCCCGAACTGGAGATCATGAACAATGAAGTCCGTTGCACGCACGGCGCCACGGTCGGAAAGATCGATCCTCAGGAAGTGTTCTATCTGATGTCCCGCGGCATCCCCGAGGAAGACGCCATTCACTTGATTGTCGCCGGATTTGTCGGACCGATCCTCGAGCATTTGCCGAAGGTCGCGCATGACCGCATCGAACGCATCGTTGTTGGACGATTGGAAGGGGATGTGACTCTTGGCTAATTTTGTCACGGTCGGCAAGAAGTCCGATGTGCCAGTCGGACAGGCGCGAGTTGTTGTCTCTCAGGGCAAGCGTCTGGCGCTCTGCAATGTCGAGGGCACAATCCATGTCATCGACGACACCTGCACGCACGACGATGGCCCATTGGGTGAAGGCAAGCTGAACGGCTTCGCCATCGAGTGCCCGCGCCACGGCGCCCGCTTCGATGTCCGGACCGGTGCTGTGCTGCAGATGCCGGCCGCTTTTCCGGTTAAGTCGTACAAGTCGCGCGTTGAAGGCGATGACATCCAAGTCGAGTTTTGAGACAGTGACGATGAATCCAGCGAGCGCACAAGCGATACCTAAGCAAGTGTCGAGTACTCACTCACTCGACGTGAACCGGTTGCGTGCCGATTTCCCGATTCTGGCGCGTGAAGTTCACGGCAGCCCATTGGTGTATCTCGACAGTGCTGCCACTTCGCAGAAGCCGCAGGTCGTCATCGACACGATTGTGAATTTTTACCGGCACACGAATGCCAATGTTCACCGTGGTGTCTATGCACTCTCGGCGCAGGCCACCGATCTATATGAGGGTGTTCGCAACAAGGTTGTGCGGTTCATCGGCAACGAGGCGACTGAAGAAATCATCTTCACGCGCAATGCGACCGAGGCGATCAATCTCGTCGCGCAATCGTGGGGTGAAGCGAATCTCAAAGCAGGAGATGAAATTCTGCTGTCCGAGATGGAGCATCACAGCAATCTGGTGCCGTGGTTCCTGCTGGCTAAACGCACCGGCGCGGTCATTCGCTATTTGCCGATTCGTCCCGATGGTACGCTCGCGATGGAGCAGTGGGAGGAACGGTTTACCGCACGCACCAAACTTGTAGCAATCACGCATACATCCAATGTCGTCGGCACGATCAATCCGATAGCTGATATAGTCTCGTTGGCGCACCGCGCGGGCGCACTCGTGCTCGTCGATGCCGCGCAGGGCGCGCCGCATTGTCCGATCGACGTTCAAGCGCTCGATGTGGATTTCCTCGCACTCTCGGCCCACAAGATGCTTGGCCCGACCGGGGTCGGAGTCCTCTACGGACGCCGCGAGTTGCTCGAGAAGATGGAACCGGTGATGGGCGGCGGTGACATGATACGATCGGTGAAGTACACCGGTGCGACGTGGAATGACCTACCATGGAAATTTGAAGCCGGGACACCCAACATCGCCGACGTAATCGGCTTTGGCGCAGCGATTGATTACCTCATGGTATTGGGGATGGACAATGTCCGCAAGCACGAGATCGAATTGACGGGATATGCTCTGTCGCGGCTTGGTGAGTTGGATGGGCTGGAAGTCTACGGTCCAACCGACCCGCTGAAACGCGCTGGCGTTATCGCGTTCAATGACTCCGAGATTCACCCGCACGATCTGGCGACCATACTGGATCGTCGAGGGATCGCAATTCGTGCCGGCCACCACTGCGCACAACCGCTCTTGGAACGGTTGGGGCAGACGGCTACGGCGCGCGCCAGTTTCTACGTGTACAATAATCACAGCGAAGTTGACGCATTGATTGAGGGAATCCAAGCCGCTCGTAAGTTTATGGGGCGTGGTTAGGATTCGCAGACATGGCAGCCGATTCAGTAAATCGTGACGATGTCGAACTCGGATCGCTCTACCGCGACACCGTGCTCGACCACTTTCGTTCACCACGCGGACGGAAAAAACTCGATCGCGTCGATTTATCGCGACTTGGCCATAATCCGGTTTGCGGTGACCGGATGTCAATGTCCATCAAACTCGACGGCGACAAGATCGCCGGCATTGAAGTTGAGACAAAGGGCTGCGCGATCTCGGTCGCTTCAGCGTCGATGCTTGCTGAGTTGGTGCCTGGTATGACCAAAGCGCAGGCCAAAAACCTGGCAGAGTCGTTTCGTGGAATGATGCATGACCAGCCGACACGCAAAAATCTCGACATCGGCGACCTCGATTCGCTCG
>JBKKDE010000115.1:0-2744 GCA_046708665.1 Candidatus Zixiibacteriota bacterium
GTCGCGACGGAGTTCTTTTATTTCGGATGCAGACCAATCCGCGTTCCCGCGCGGTTCGCAGACATGCTCGCGCAAACGCAAGGCCACAAGAACACATACGATCAGAAGCGGATCGACAGTTTTTGGAAGTGGGTTTCAAACGCAGCCCCGAAGCGGGGCCGCATCGACCTCCCGACGAACTTCGACGATGAGGGATGTCGCAAACAAGCGTGTGAGATCGAAGCGGAGGACATTGAGGAATCGTAGGGTGTGTGCGTCCTTTGCACGCACCGCTTTTGTGTCGCCCCCTGCGGCAGGGCTTTTTCGATTCTTTGCACGATAACCCAGGGCTCACGCCCTGGGCTATATTCTATCGCCCCTCCGGGGCTTTATCAATTCATTGCATGATGGGGGTTTCTATGAACCAGGGGAATACATGCGAACTGAGTCCATTATGGACATGCGGCAGATGATGACGCGCGGTCAGGTGCGTGTGGCTCTGACAGCAGTCGTCACGCTTGCCCTTGCCCTCGCAACTTCCTGCACGACGAAGCAGGACGCGACGAAACCAAAGCTGAGCGACAGCGCCATCGGTCCGCCTGCGCGGCTCCGGTTCGTGACCGTGCGCTCCATCCTCGAGGACAGCAAGGGCTACTATTGGTTCGGAAGTTGGAACGAGGGTGTCTGCCGCTTCGACGGCAAGAGTCTCACCTATTTCACGATGGAAGACGGCCTAAGCGATAACCAAATCAGGTCGATCCATGAAGATCGAAACGGAGTTGTTTGGTTCGAGGGAGGTTTCGGAATCAGCGGCTACGACGGGGAGAGGATCATCACCCCCACCAACAAGAACTACACGTCGAAGGACGATTGGCAGCTGGAGACGGGAGACCTGTGGTTCAAGGAGGATGGGGGCGTCGGGGCAACCGAGACCGAATCGCAGCCGGGTGTGTATCGGTACGACGGAAAGACCTTCACCTACTTGGCATACCCTGTCACCGCGGATCCTGACCGAATGAGTGGTTACGCGACCACATGCATTGCCAAGGGGAAAAGCGGGAATGTCTGGTTCGCAACGTACACCACAGTGTTCGGTTACGACGGCGAGTCCTTCACCATCTTTGATGATAAGAGTCTGGGACTCAACGCCAGCACCGGTTGGCTTCATGTCCGTTGCGTCTTTGAGGACAGCAGGGGGATGCTCTGGATCGGAAATAATGGGATAGGAGTCATCCTGCATGATGGACACGCCGCTACCCAATTCACGCAAGAGAAGGGGCTTGGCAAGTTGGGGTCGCACGGCGGGAGAGCGACGCCGCAGTCTGGGGACGTGACGGATGGTTCCCCCACGCTGCATCGGGTGTTCTCGATCGGAGAAGATCGTGCTGGAAACATCTGGTTCGGGACTGTCGAGCATGGTGCCTGGCGGTACGACGGCGAGTCATTGCGCAACTACACAGCCGAAGACGGACTGACGAGCAAGGACATCATGGCTATCTACACAGATCGCCATGGCAACTTGTTGTTGGCAGGCAATGGCGTGTTCAAGTTCAACGGAACGTCGTTCGACCGGATTCTTTGACAGTTCGTAGGGTGCGTGCGTTTTTTGCACGCACCGTTCTTCCCGGCTACCCAAAGAGCGGTGCGTGCCAAGAGCGCACGCACCCTACCACTGCTTGTTAAACAGATGATCAACAGAGGAGTGACGATGGACAACGTGAGGCTTTTAAAGAATCTCTACGACGCGTTTGGCCGCGGAGATATCCCGACCGTTCTGGGGGCGATGAGCCCGGACATCCAGTGGCATCAGGCGGAGAGTAATCCCTACATGCCCAGCGGCGATGCCTGGGTGGGACCGGACGCCGTCCTAAACAATCTGTTCGTGAAACTGGGCGGGGAGTGGGACGGCTACACCGTCCATCCCAGCTCATTTCACGACGCCGGGGACACTGTCATCGTTGAAGCACGTTACAGCGGAACGTACAAGGCGACCGGCAAGAGCATGGACGCACAGGTCTGCCACGTCTGGGATGTCAAAGACGGCAAGTTGACCAGATTCCAGCAGTATGTCGATACGGCGAAACTCTGGGACGTCATGGGTGGGAGATAGCGAGTCTCCTCACAGATCACCTGGGGTGTCAGGGCCAACCGTCCGAGAAGGTAGCTACCGGTCCGCTTGACGTTATCGTTGAAACTCCGACACAAATCGGGAGTACTGGTATCTACGGAGTAGAAACTGCCTCAGGCGAGACGCCTGAGGTCCACATCTTGATAGAGTAGAGGACTTCGAAAATGACCGACTACACCGAACTTAAGAAGAAGCAGCGCGCCATGTGGGCGCTGGGCGAATATGACCGCATCGCCGATGGTCTGACGATCACGACGGACCACACGATGCGTGTTGCGAAGATACGCGCGGGCGAGCACGTGCTCGACCTGGCCACCGGAACTGGAATAACCGCCATCGCCGCTCGTGAACACGGCGCGAAGGTGACGGGTGCTGACCTCACGCCTGAACTTATCGAGGTCGCGCGTCACAAAGCCAAAGCCGAAGGGTTCGATGACATTGATTTCCGCGAGGGAGACGCGGAGGCGTTGCCATTCGCAGATACGAGCTTCGATGTGGTGACATCCACCTGTGGCCAGATGTTTGCGCCCGATCAGCCCAAGGTCGCATCCGAACTGGCACGTGTGCTCAAGCCTGGTGGACGCGCGGTGTTTCTTGCGTGGACTCCCGAAGGCGGGTTGGGCAGTTGGTTCAAGAT
>JBKKDE010000116.1:0-3359 GCA_046708665.1 Candidatus Zixiibacteriota bacterium
GCGTATCCGCGAGCGCGAACGCGAGCAGGTCTACGCCGAATACAAGGATCGTGTCGGCGAAGTTGTGACCGGCATCGTCCAGCACATCGACAAGGGCACAATCATCGTCAATATGTCCGGCGCCGAAGCCGTGGTGCCGCACAAGGAGCAGATCCCGCGCGAACGCTTCCGTCAGGGCGACCGTATCCGCGCGTATATCGCCGATGTTCAGCCGAACATGAAGGGTCCGCAGATCATTCTGTCGCGCGCTCATCCCGGTCTTTTGCTCAAGTTGTTCGAATTGGAAGTCCCGGAAATCTTTGAGAAGATTGTCGAAATTCGCGCCGTTTCGCGCGAACCCGGTGAACGCTCGAAGGTCGCTGTGCATTCTATTGATGATAGGGTCGATCCTGTTGGCGCCTGCGTCGGAGAGAAGGGCGTACGCGTGCAATCTATCGTGCGCGAGCTTGCCAACGAACGCATCGATATCGTGCCGTGGGATCCGGATCCCGAAACATTCGTTTCGCGCGCCCTGGCTCCGGCCCGTGTCGTGCAGATCGTCAATGTCGATCAGGAGACGAAAGAAATGACCGTGATCGTCGATGATGAGAAGCTTTCACTCGCCATCGGCCGCAACGGCCAGAATGCACGTCTCGCCGCCAAGCTGACCGGATGGAAAATCATGATTCGCTCTGAGTCGCAGTATCTGGCGCAGCGTACGCGCGCGCTGGAGACAGCGACGCCGCTCGATCAGCTTCCGGGCATCGGCGATGCCACGCGCGAGCGTCTCGAGGCTTCCGATATTACATCGATTGAGGCGTTGGCGACAAAGTCTCCTGCGGATTTGGTCTTGATCGAGGGGATCGGACCGAAGACCGCCGACAAACTGGTCGAAGCGGCTCAGGAGTATGTGTCGCAGCAGTTGTCGATTCAGCTTCGTCCCGAAGTGGGAGAGCCCGCGCGCGCGTCGCGATTGGGCGATGAGCTGTTCGATGATTCAATCGGCGAAGATGAAGTTGAGGAAGATAAAGACGAAGTGGAAGACACGGATGAGTCGGCAACCGACGATTCCAAGCGTCTACCGCGCGCCAAGGACGAAGAGTAGCAGATTGCGCCGTCAGGATGTCGGCGCGAATGAACGTCACAGCAAAGGATTTGTCGCATAATGGCCAGTAAACGTCTCTTTGAAGTTGCCCGTGATCACAATCTGTCGGCGGAAGCGCTGATGGCAATGGTCAATCGGCTGGGATTCAATGTCCGCAGCCATATGAGTGTTGCCTCGGATGATGTGCTCGAAGCGATTGAAGCCGAGTTTGGCAAACAGAAAGAGGCGCTGAAAGCCGAGATTGCGATTCGCGAACGCAAGACCCGCGAACGCAAGCAGAAGGCGAAGGAAGTGGCCGACGCCGAAGCGAAGCGTCTGGCCGAAGTCGCCGCCGTTGCCGCCGCCGAGAAGGCGCGTCAGGACGAGGAGGCGCGTATTGTACGCGAGGCGGCAGAAGCCGCTGCCGCTGCCGCGGCGGAAGTCGCACGCGTGAAGGCGGCCGCGGATGCGGCGGCCAAAGCGCGCGTTGCACCACCGTCACAGGCGCCGCATCGGCCCACGGCATCTCCGACCGATCGCCCTCCGGCATATAAGCCGCGTCCGCAGACAACCGGCATCACAGGACGTCCCGCTAGCGCACCGGCGCGTCACTTGCCGCCCATCGCAGCTCGCCCTGGCAGCCCGGCTGCTTCGCCAGGTATGGCCGCGTCTGGCGGAATTCCGACACGTCCAGGCGGACCGCCACCTCCGGGTGGCATCCAACAGAAGCGTCGAGGACGCAAGGGCAAGCGCCGCACTTCGCGCGTTGATCAGGAAGAGGTGGCAGCGTCATTCCGTCGCACAATCGCGCAGTTGGGCACACGTACAAAGGCCAAGCGTAAATCGCGCAAGGAAGAAGGCGGCGAAGGATTTGAAGAGCCAACGCGGACGATAGAAGTTAACGAGTTCATGTCTGTCGCCGAATTGGCGCACAAGATGGGCGTGAGCCCGACCGAAGTTGTGGCCAAGTGTCTCGAATTGGGAATGCTGGCGACAATGAACCAGCGTCTCGATCTCGATACAATCGAGACCATAGCGATCGAATTTGATTTCAGCATCAGCCAAGTCGAAGAGATCGGCGAGGAAATGCTTGCTGAAGAGCCAGTCGATGAGGCCATGCTTCGGCCACGGCCGCCGGTTGTAACGGTCATGGGCCATGTCGATCACGGTAAGACATCGCTGCTCGACTACATCCGCCGCGCCAATGTCGTTGCCGGTGAAAAGGGCGGCATCACGCAGCACATCGGCGCGTACATGGTCGAAACGAACCGTGGTCGCGTGACATTCCTCGACACTCCTGGTCACCAGGCCTTCACCGCCATGCGCGCACGCGGCGCACAGGCGACAGATATCGTGATTCTCGTGGTGGCGGCAGATGACTCTGTCATGCCGCAGACGATCGAGGCCATTGATCACGCCAAAGCCGCCGGTGTCCAAATTGTTGTCGCCATCAATAAGATTGATTTGCCGGGAGTCGATCCGGAGCGTGTGAAATCGCAGTTGTCCGAACATGGGCTCATCCCCGAAGAATGGGGTGGCAACACCGTCATTGTTCCGGTCTCGGCCAAGAAGGGCGATGGCGTTGACCGTCTGCTTGAAATGGTGCTCCTGCAAGCGGACTTGCTCGACCTTAAGGCCGATCCCGAACGTCATGCTCGGGGTGTCATCATTGAAGCCCAGCTTGACAAGGGACGCGGACCGGTCGCAACACTGCTCGTTCAGCAGGGAACTCTGAAAGTCGGGGATATCTTTGTCACCGGCGCCTACTACGGACGTGTCCGTACGATGACCGACGAGCGCGGTAAGACCGTCCTTATTGCGGGCCCTTCCACTCCAGTCCAAGTTACGGGCAGTTCTGGCGTGCCGCAGGCCGGTGACTCGTTCGTTGTTTCTGAGGACGAACAGCAGGTTCGCGAAATTTCGCAGATTCGTGAGCGACTAAAGCGCGAGCGGCAGCATCACCGACTAGCCAAGGCCTCGCTCTCGAACCTGTATGACCGTATCAAGGAAGGCGCGATTGAGGAGTTGAAGATCGTGATCAAGGGCGACGTGGACGGTTCAGTCGAAGTGCTGGCCGACACACTCTCCAAGATCAAGTCTGACGAAATCTCGGTCAACGTCATCCACCGTGGAGTCGGCGCAATCACCGAATCCGACGTGCTCCTCGCGGCCGCATCGGATGCCGTTATCATCGGTTTCCATGTGCGTCCCGATACGCGCACTCGCGAACTTGCCAAGAGCGAGGGCGTGGACCTGCGCTTGTATGACATCATCTACGAGGTCGAGTCCGATATTC
>JBKKDE010000117.1:0-3641 GCA_046708665.1 Candidatus Zixiibacteriota bacterium
TGGTGGAGCAGGCTTTCAGCCTGCCTGCACAGACTGAAAGCCTGTGCCACCATGTCTGCTCCCTACGAGAGCTTCCTCGTGATGCGCGATAGTGTGAAGTAGAGTCCTGCTGCCAGAACTACCACGACGCCATTGACCCACCAACGAACTGTGACAGGATCTCCGGGTGTTTCGGGGAGAACTACTCCGAAATGCCAGAGCGGGACAGTCAGATACAAAGCCGCGAGGACTGCGGCGATGTTTATCAGGCGAGACTTTCCAGTTGGCTGAATTCGCTCGCGCCAGTATGACATTACCGTAGCGGCGAGGATTACGACTGCGGCAAACGGAAAGATCTGGCGCGAAATGGCGCGTCCTTCGGGGCCGCGTCCGCCGATCGAGAGCGCGGCGAGAATGATGACAATGGTCAGGACAGACCATGCCCAAGCGGGGATGCGATTCATTGGCTAATACGACTCTTCGGGGCCGGGGAATCGTTTGGTGCGGACATCATCGCGGTACTTTGCGAACGCCTCTTTCATCGTTGTTGCGAGTTCGGCGTAACGACGAACAAACTTCGGACGGAAATCAGGAAATAGACCAAGCAGGTCATTCGTGACGAGAATCTGCCCATCGCAGCCGACGCCGGCGCCAATGCCGATTGTCGGTACGGCAATTTTTGTTGTTATCTGCGCTGCGACTTCGGCGGGGATACTCTCCAATACGATCGCGAAGCATCCGGCTTCGGCAAGCGCCACTGCGGATTCGAGCAAGTACTTCTGCGCGTCTTCGGTCTTGCCCTGCACAGAGTAGCCGCCGAATCGATGCACAGACTGCGGCACAAGTCCGATGTGCCCCATGACCGGAATTCCCGCTTCTACCACTCGCTTGATTGTCGGCGCCATCGCGACACCGCCTTCCATCTTCACGGCAGCGGCGCCGGCTTCTTTCAGGAAACGCCCGGCGTTGCGGAGAGCGTCTTCGGCATTCACCTGGTACGACATAAACGGCATGTCGGCAATGACCAGAGCATGCTTCACAGCGCGAGAGACAGCGCGGGTGTGATATACCATCTGATCGACAGTGATGGAGAGAGTGGTCTCTTCACCGTAAAAGACCATGTTTGCCGAATCGCCGACGAGGATGCCGTCGATGCCGCACTCGTCGAGGAACCGCGCGGTGTAGAAGTCATAAGCGGTCAGCATGGCGATCGGCTGGCCGTCCTTCTTCATGCGCACGATATCTACCACGCTGACCGGCTTGTCGCTCAGCATTGTCCCGGGCCCCATTTTCGTTGTGTCTGACATTCGTGCTGATACGGTCGACCTGGCACACCTCTTTGAGCCCGATCGGGGCTTTTCACAGAGGGAAGTCTACCCATTCGGGCGGGGTAAATCAATCGGCCGTGGGCTGGCCACCGGACCAGACATCGGCTTCGCCCATGAGGTATGTCTTGGCGCCGCGAATGGTCATGATGCGGTTCAGTAACGCCGTCTTGGCGGGTTCGGAGCCGAGCCATGAGGATGACGATGTACGCACAACCAGGAGCGGTGTGCTCTCATACGAGAAGAAATGGTGATTGAAGTTGGTGATCAGATCGTGCCATCGTGTTGCATCGATACTCTTATCGAGATGCCGCAATGATTCCATCAAGTCTTCATCGGGTGCCTGCAGATAGACTATCAGATCGGGAGACACAGGAGGCGGGACAATGACTCCCGAAATCTTTTGGTAGAGCGCCCAGTCCTTCTCAGAAAGAAGTGAGCGTGCCCATAGCAAGTGGGTCTCAAACAGGTAATCGGTCACGATCTGTTCGCGAAATAGGTCGATGCCGACAAGTCCCTGCATCCATTCGAAGCGGTCGAGCAGAATCTGCAGAATCGGGGACAGCAGTGAGGCGCGTCCACTGGCCGAAATTGTGATCGGCTGCTCGGCGCAGGCGGCATACCATTCGGGTTGGTCACCGATCCACTGCGCAAACTCGGTGCTGCCCGAGCCGGGGAGCCCTTCGATGGCGATCAGACGTCGGTTCGGAGCTGATTGTGATGTCATGTGATTGTTGAGCTCAGGTGTGAGCCAACGACAGCGAATCCGCAACTACACCCATAATTTGCTCAGAAGCGGGTAATGCGGCAAGGAGTTCCCGTACCGTCAGGTCACACTCGGGATGCATGTACTCGGGAGCCAGATCGGCAAGCGGACGCAACACGAACTCGCGTTCATGCAGGTAAGGATGCGGCACGACCAACTCGTCGTTCTGAAATACCAAGTCATCGAAGAAGAGCAAATCGAGGTCGATCGTGCGCGACCCGATGCGCGAGCCCGCACCCCCATGTGTGGCGCGTGGTCTTCCCAGTAGCACTTCGATATGCTGCATGATTCGCAGGAGCTGCTGAGGAGACAAACACACATCCAGCGCAAAGACCGTGTTCAGGAAGTTGCCCGGCCCTGCGGGCCCGACCGGCTTGGTCTCGTAGATGGGAGACGATTTGAGACTCTTCACACCGGGCGCATCGAGTAAGCAGTTCGCCGCCTCAGTCAGGTACATCATGCGATCGCCGAGATTGGAGCCGACACCGACATACACGCGGCTCGGTCGATAGCAATAATCGTTGGTTGAACTCATTTTCGGCTTTTGGGCTTGGGGGCATCGGTATCGGAGTCGTATTCGACTTCGATGTAGTCAAGATTGCCGGGGATCGGCGGGATGCGCTTACGCACACGCACGATCACGCGCTTGGGCTTGAAGTCCTTCTGCAATTGAATCGCTATACGCGAGGCAACTGTCTCGAGCAGATTGAATTTGTTGTGCACGACAATTTCGTCAACCACGCCGTAGACACGGGTGTAGTTCCGCGTGTCGGACAATTTGTCGGACTTAGCCGCCTTGGCGATGTCCAGTTCGAGTTCGCAATCGACCTCGAAACGGCGTCCGGTCTCACGTTCGGCCTTCGAGACACCATGGTAACCGTAAAATGTCATGTTGTGCAATCGAATGAATGCCACTCTTGTGTAGTCCTATTCTACGGTACGTTTGCCGAGTCGTTCGCGCAGAGGAACGCGCGGACGTGGCAGACGTCGCTGGTAAACTTTGGCGTGCCGTTGCAATCTCTCGCAGATTGTTGCGGTAGTTTTCGCGTCTTCGGGGATCGCGATTCGGATAAAGCCTTCGCCGCCATCACCGAAGTCGGTCCCCGGCGCCATAAGGACACCGGTACGCCTGAGCATGCGGCGGCAGAATGCTTCAGCACCGACCCGAGCCGGAACGGAAGCCCAGAGGAATGGGGTAGTCGGCGACGCGTGCGGGGTCCAGCCGATATCGGTGATCGTTTCGATGATTAGCTTACGCGACTCTGCGAGATTGCTCTGCCGCCTTTTGAGGACGGAATCTCCATCCATCAACAATTGGATTGCTCTGTTCACCATGCCGCTTGATGGCACCCAGTGGCTCGATTCTGTCAGGAATCCGACTGCCGAGACCGCTTCGCGGTTCCCGCACATCAAAGCGAGTGATAGCCCACTCACGCCGAAGTTTGTGTCGAGCGCGGCAATCTCGACTCCTACTCCCGATGCGAATGATGCGGACAGGAACGATGGCGGTTGTTTCGCTCCATTCGAGGCAAAGCTGAATGCGGCATCGGAAACGACGAGCGTCTGATGCT
>JBKKDE010000118.1:0-8441 GCA_046708665.1 Candidatus Zixiibacteriota bacterium
ACGATTTCATGAACCGCGGCGACATTTACACTGCGCACGCGATGTGGGATTCCGCCGCCTTGGCGTACGGCTCCGCCGAGAAAATAGCCCCCGAAATCACCGAACTCCCCTTTTGGCACGCCGTAACTTTGGCCTCGCAAGGCAAGGTTGATGACGCTCTCCCCATCTTCAAACGCGTCTTCGCCGCCGAACCAAATCGATGGGATGTGCTGATTCCACGCCTCGTGCGCTCGGGACTTCTGCCCGATGATTCGGATTTGGCACGGAGAATCCTAAGTATGGCTCCTAAGAAGTGATTGACGCGGACTCCCCGTAGCAACACCCTCTCTCGTGCACTGAGTTAGACTCCAAGTTACCCACTCTTAGGGGATCTGTCGTGGCGTGGCGTGGAAGTAGCTACGTGGTGGAGGAAAAGATGAGAGTGATGATCCAACTGTATTTGGTTCTCAGTGTCGGAATTGCCTGCTTCGTGGCTGCCTGCCAGGATGGGAAATCCATCAACCCTACGCGGTCGTGCCTTCAGTCCGCAGAAGTCGGAGATTCTTGTTCATCCTCAATCGAAACAGGCTCAGGGGCGATATATGTCGTTCACAGAATCCACGCCCTTCAGGATTACGTGTTCGAGGGATACATAGAGGTGTTTAACGAGACGCCTGACACGGTGTACGGGCTGTATTTTCGCATTCGCCCAAGTGATAGTGCGTCGTGGATGACCAATCGGCCCATGATGGCCATTCCGCCAACGGATAGCATATTAATGCACTGGGCAATTCCTGATGATGGGTACCCGATCGTGGAAGTCGCGTTCCAATGACCCACCGTTCCGTCGACTACAACGTAGACGCAGACAACATGCCCGAAGACCGGACGCACCCCTGTTATTGCAAGAAAAACAGATAGCTGTACTTCGTCGGACTGGCCGGGCAGGTCAATGCACGGAACGTTGAGGCAGTCGGGTATCACGCGCTCTCAAGATCGTAGCACATTGCTCCCACTGCGGCACGGTTCCGTCAATGCTCACACGCATGAACGCAAGCCGCCGACGCACCATGTAAGGAGTGCGGCGCCGAGACACGCGATCCAATATCGAACGTGCGGCGTCACAAATGTCAAGCCGCACGCAATATCATATTCTTGTAACCTACCTACCCAACAACGTCTCCACTTCCACCACCGCGTTCATCTCGTCCTTCATGATGTGCAGCAGGTCGTGCTTGTGGACGAAGTGGCTGGCCATGTCGACCAGCTTTTCGTACTGCGCCGCGGCGGCCTTCTCGGTCTTGAGCGACTCTTCGAGCATCTTCTTGGTCGACTTCGTGTGCACGATCGGAGTGGCGTCGCGCGTGGTTGTCGCTTCGGCGCCCATTTGCGAGATGATGTCGCGCACTTTCTCAGCGTGGCCGAATGACTCCTTGGCCTCTTCTTCAAAGTGCCCTTTGAGCGTCATGCTCTCCAAGCCCTGCACATACGCGGCATAATGCGCGTACATCGCCTGCGCCCGAAGTTCCCAGCCGAGTGCCTTGTTCAGCTCGACGACCAAGCCCTTGTTATCTCTGCCTTTTCCTGCCATGTAACTCTCCTTATTGATAGTTCGTTATCTTCATAAATACACAAGTCTTACACCCCAAATGATCGAGCACATAGCGCATAATGTCAACCGATCAGGGGGCGTGGATTTGTACAGCGAATGATTGCGGGGAACTTCAAGGGCCACAACGACGTTGACAGATTTTAGAATCAGGGTTATATTGGTGAAGCTTGGCCGGGTGGGACAAGCCCGATTACTACCCTGTTGTTGAACTCTAACCCAATTCTGTCGCTGCATAGCGAGGTCACATGTTGAAGGTTGCCGTTGGTTTGTGCGTGGTCATCCTGTGTCTGTTAGTTCTCACTCCTTCAGCGAGCTTCGCCATCGATTGTGACACGATCCCCGTTCGCCCTCCGATCGAATTCGATAGCATCGGCGCATTTCAGTTCAACGGCGGCGCCGGGTGCTGGGGATGGATCGCTCCGGATGGCGAGGAATATGCCATCATGGGCACCGGCGATGGAATCGATGTTGTCCATGTCGGTACCATGACCCATGTCGGCCACGCCCCGATGCAGGCCTGCTCATGGCGCGAACTCAAGACCTACAGACACTATTGCTATGTTGTCTCCGAATGTACCGGCGCGCCAAACGCCGGAATGATGATCGTCGACTTGCAGTACCTGCCCGATAGCTTGCATGTTGTTGGCGCGTATGCTCCTCCCGGCAACGTCCGCGCGCATGAGATCTCGATCGATACTGCCCGTGGGTACGCCTATCTCGTGCGTCAGAGCTATTCGGGCTTCCGCATTGTCAGCTTGGCTAATCCCGAGGCCCCGGTAGAAGCCGGTCCCGGAGCAACGACCGGTGATCTGCACGACATGACCGCATTCAACGATACTGTCTGGGCGGCTGAAGGCAACGACGGGACCTTTTCAATCTGGGACTGCACCAATAAAGCCGCCCCGGTTCGTCTTGCACTCGTCACAATTCCCGGAGGTGGTTACGTTCATAACATCTGGCCGACAGCGGATCGCAAGTACGTGGCCTCGACAGAGGAACTCCCCGACTTCCGCCCCATGAAAATGTGGAACACGGAGAATTTGGGCGGCATTTTCTTGGTCGATGAATACATTGGTCTGGGTGGCATTCCCCACAACGCCCATATCGAAGACAATCATCTCTTCCTGGCACACTACTCCTCCGGTGTCAGCGTGCTCGATATTTCCATTCCCGAGTGTATGCAGGAAGTCGCCATGTTCGACACCTACGAACCAAGCAACAGCCCGAACTTCGTCGGTTGTTGGGGAGTGTACCCGCATACGGCCGGACGTCAAACTGTCTACGCTTCCAACATCGACGGCCGTTTCTTCATCTTCAAGACCAGCATTATCGCAACCGACTTTGACGCGACGCCGGTCTTGGGAGAAGCTCCCTTGGGCGTAAATTTCACCGATAATTCTCCGACAGCAGACTCGTGGAAGTGGTACTTCGGTGACGGCGACTCATCGGATGTGCAGAATCCGTCGCACGTGTACGATCCCGGCCTCTACTCGGTGACCATGAAGATTACCACCGCGGCAGGCGAAGGCACGGAACTGAAGCCGAACTATGTCACCGCGCTCGCGGAGACCTTAAAGGTCGCCGACACGACTGTGCCGTCGAACTCCAGTGTCATCTGGGAAATCTGGCATGAGAACAACGTTCCCATCACCGAGATCAAGTTGCCCATAGCCCTGACTGGAGTTCCGGCCTACGCAGCGTTCGATTCGATCAGCGCTGTTGGCTGCCGCACGAGTTACTTCGAGCAGAAGCTTTTGGTGTTCGATAACCGTGGCAACGGGCAGGCGGCGATCCGCCTGAAAGCCGACAACGGCGCCGGCAGCCCGCCGCTGGCGCCAGGCAACGGACCGATCGCGCGCATTCATTTCCGTGTTAAGAACACAGCCGTCCCGGGGCAACAGGTCGTTCTCACAATGCCAACAATGGGCGTTTCGCAGCACTCGTTGGAATCGTTTACACTGACCACAGAGTACATGCCCGCGTTAATCGGCGCAGTCACGACCGTCGGTTCCGCCTGCGACTGCTTCTGCCACGGCGATCCCGTCTGCGATGGTAGCCCCGATATCCTGGACGTCGTTGAGACCGTCAATGCGGCATTCCGTGGAATGACTCCGACTGTTGATAGTGCCTGCCCCCATGTTGGACGGCCCGATATCGATTGCAGTAATTCCATCAATGTTGTGGATGTTGTGCTAATGGTTAATGTCGTCTTTAGGGCCGCTGATCCCGAAACAACAATCTGCGATCCCTGCAACCCATAGAACGGACACCGATGAAGCGATTGCAGCCTGTTCTTGTCTGTGCGGTTCTTTTGGCCGCAGTGCACAGCGTCACGTTTGCTGCGCAGTGCGATACCTTGCCCGACCGCCGCAATGTGGACTTCGACAGCATGGCCGTCTTCCAATTTCAGTCCGGCGGCGCCAATTGCTGGGGATGGGAAGCGCCCGACGGACGTCACTATGCCATTATGGGCGGAGTGCGCAGCGTCGGATTCATCGACGTGCAGACGATGACGATTGTCGATACGGTCCCAACGCAGTTCTGCTCCTGGCGCGAACTCAAGACATACCGCAATTACTGTTATGTTGTGTCGGAGTGCACCGGCGACAAGCAGGGCATGATGATTATCGACATGAGTTTTCTGCCCGACAGCGTGCATTATGTCGGCAGCTACTCGTCCGGAGCCAATGTCCGCAGCCACTGCATTTCCATCGATACGGCCAAAGGCTACGCGTATCTCGTTAGACAGAACTACACCGGCTTCCGCATCGTCAGTCTGGCCAACCCCATCGCTCCGGTGGATGTCGGCAGCGTGACCACGCCCGACCTCCACGACATGACCGCATTCAACGATACTGTCTATGCCGCCGAAGGCGGTAACAGTTCATTCTCGATTTGGAATTGTGCCAATAAGACCAGTCCGTCGTTTTTGGCCCGCGTGACGATCCCGGGAAACGGATACGTGCATAACGTCTGGCCGACCGATGACCGTAAGTTTCTGGCGACAACCGAGGAAGTTCCTGCGGGACGCACCTTGAAAGTGTGGAACCGTCAGAACCTGAGCAATATCACCATGGTTAGCCAGTACATCGGTCCGGGGCAAATTCCGCACAACGCGCATGTCGAAAAGAACTACCTGTTCGTCGCGCATTATACATCGGGAGTATCGATTCTTGACTTCACATACCCTGACTGTCCAATTGTGAAGAAAGAATTTGATACCTATCTGACAAACGACAGCCCGAACTACGAAGGATGCTGGGGTGTGTACCCGCACACCAATGGCAGCGGGTGGGTGTACGCCTCCAACATTGACGGACGTCTGTTCGTTTTCAATTTTACCGTACATCCCTACACCGCCGACGCGGCATTCAGCGGCTCCCCCCGGATCGGTAGCGTCCCGTTCAACGCGACCTTTTCCTCGACGGGACTCGATCTCGACACATGGGTGTGGGATTTTGGAGATGGGGGCCAGGCAAACATTCCGAATCCGATGCACACGTATGAAGTCCCTGGGATCTATGATGTCTCTCTGGCGGCGTCGGGTCCTGGAGGTGCTGACAGCGAAGCGAAACCCGACTACATCGTTGCTCTGGCCGAAACACTGCTTGTGGCCGACACGGGATTCGATCGTGGAACGCAAGTTGCATGGGACATCAGGCTCAGCAATGGGGTGCCGATGGAAGAAATCAGACTCCCGATTCAGATTGTGGGCGTCCCCGCTATGGCCAGTCTGGACTCTATTAGTTATACGGGATGTCGGACTGAATACTTCGAGCAAAAACAGACAGTTTACAACGACACTCCGGATGGTGAGATCGTGGTTCTGCTGCGGGCGCGACTGATCGGAAATGCTCCCGATCTGGCTCCCGGAAGTGGTCCGATCGCTCGGGTTCATCTGACAGTTTCCAATAACGCAATTCCCGGGGACTCAATCGCTCTGGCAACGCCCAACATCGGGTTTAATCCGCTAGTGGCCAAAGCAGCCGGAGTGTCATATGTGCCTGTCTCTCCGGGTGCTTTTGCTGTAATCGGCCCGCCGTGCGATTGCACGTGCCACGGGGATCCATTCTGCGATGGTTCACCAAATGTGCAGGATGTCATCAGCACCATTGCCGTGGCTTTCCGCGGAAACGCTCCGACAATCGATCCTTTGTGCGTACACTCAGGACGCACCGATGTGAACTGCAGCGCGACCACTGATGTGCTCGATGTTGTCTTGATGATCGGTGCCGCGTTCCGTGGCGAGGATCCGCAGGTGACGTTCTGCGGTCCGTGCGACTAAGCACATTGCCCGATATGGAAGAGGCCGTCGTGCATAATGCATGACGGCCTTTCCTTGTCAGTAAGTCGAGTCAGCCGCCAACTGCAATCATCGTCGGCCTGCCCAGAAATGTCGGATCATCGAGACGGTGCGCCGGCGCCTTGGTCTGCCAATAGGCGACAACGGCATTTAGTATTTCGTCATCGGTGGCTCCACCACGCAGCAGCGATTTCAGATCGAGCAGCGTTTCAGAGAAAAGACAGTTGGCAATGCGGCCATCGGCGGTGATCCGCAGTCGCGTGCAATTGGCGCAGAACTTGTGCGTCATGGTCGATATGAAGCCGATACGCCCGGGCAGACCCTGAACTCGCCAGAGCTTGGCGGGCGCGGTTGGATCTCCATTGTGTACGGGCTCTAAGCTCCTGCCAATTCGCAAGCGGATCTCATTTTCGGATACCATGAGGTCCTCCGAGTACTCGACTTCGGCTGTCGGCATGAACTCGATGAACCGTACATCAACTTTCGGTTCCCTGCATAACGCTACGAAGTCGTCAATCTCGTCGTCGTTGATCCCCCGCATCACCACTGTGTTGATCTTTACTCGCCCGATCGCCGGATTCGCAATCGACGCATCGATCGCGCGACGCACACGGTCAACACCCGGCGATCGCGTGATCTGTAGAAATCTGTCTTCACGCATCGAGTCGAGCGAGATATTGACTGTCGAAAGCCCAGCATCGATGAGGGCGGAGAGGTCGCGTTCGAGCAGATAGGCGTTGGTCGACAGACAGATTTCTTCTATCCCGTTGATACTGTGGATCGACTTCATGAGAGCGGGCAAACCGACACGCAACAGCGGTTCACCACCCGTGAATCGCACCTTGCGTACTCCGATACGCGCCAGCATGCCAACCAACCGTACGATTTCGTCGTCGGTCATTGCAGACGCCTCAGGGCGGCCTGGCTCATCCGCCTCCGGCGCACAATAGATGCAACGGAGGTTGCAGCGCCCCGTCACAGCTATGCGCAAGTAGCGCGGACGGCGTCCGAGCCCATCGCGACAATCGATTTCCGGTGTATCATTCCTCATAATAGAAATCCAACCATGCATGGTAGATGCCGCAATGATCGGATGAACATTCGCCTCTTATCTCCTTTGCCAAGCACGGGCTGGCCAGACAGTTGCCCGTCGGGCCGTAGGGTTCCCAATGACCCGGAAGGTCATCTGGGACTCGGAGTTGTCAGGAGTAGATACGTACGATTCGCTGGGAATTGCAAATCAATCCGGAAGCTCTTGTATCACAATCTAATTGCGCAGTATCTCCAACGGCGCAAACCGCAACATCAAAGTCTTAGTGCCCAATCCACGAAACGTCACATCACACGTTGCCCCATCCCCCATCCCGCGAATGGATTGGACTTCGCCTTCTCCAAACTTGGGATGCCGCACGATCGTTCCCGCCTGGATCATGGCCGCAACCCCGGACCGCTTGGGTTCGCTAGGAGCATCCTTCTTGGTCACCGTGCGCGCCGAACGATTCTCGCCGTACATCGATGCACCCGCCCGCCACGATCTGCCCGCTGCGTCATAACCAAGTCCGCCCGGTTCCAATTCTGTCGCGGGAATCAGATTCTCGACATCGAGATACTCGCGGGGAATTTCTTCGACAAACCGCGATTTCATCGATGCCATCGGTCCGAGACGCCGACGGGTGCGCGCATGAGTGAGAAACAGCCGGTCCTTGGCACGGGTCGCGCCGACGTAAAATAGTCGTCGCTCTTCCTCTAAGGTCTCAGGTCGTTCCATCGACCGCGACAACGGGAAAAGACCTTCTTCCAAACCCGTAATGAATACGACAGGGAATTCGAGCCCTTTGGCCGAATGCAGCGTCATCATCGTCAGTCGCTCGAGTGACGGTTCGTACTTGTCGATGTCGGTCACGAGTGATGCCTGTTCAAGAAATCCCGAGAGTGTTGGAAGTTCTGTCGAAGTCTCGTACTCGGAAAGTGCGGCAATCAACTCCGCGACATTCTCCTCGCGGTTCTGGGCAATATTGAGATCTTCATCATCCCAGGCCGCTTTTAGATTCGTCCTCTCAACCAGCCAACGGCACCAATCACCCAACGGCATATCCGTATAGTTGGTCTTCAATTCTTCAAGTAGAACCGCCAATCGCGCGATCGCGTCCGCGGCCTTTGGTCCGACCACGGAGGACGTGGCTTCGTGGTCGCGGATGAACTCCATCCACGGCCGTTTGTCCAGTCGCTTAGCCGCCGACAATTTTTCCTTCGATGCCTCGCCGATTCCCCTGCGCGGCTTATTGATGATCCGAAAGAGCGCCACCGAATCATTGGGATTGATCACCAACTGCATGTACGCCAAGACATCCTTGATCTCGGAGCGCTGATAGAACTTCACGCCACCCACAAGCACATACGGCATCGAATACCGCCGGCAGGCCTCTTCAAACGCGCGCGATTGCGCGTTGGTACGGTAGAGCACGACAAAGTCGGTGCCATTGAGCCCATCGGTCTTGCAGATCATGCGGATACGGCTGATCACCATCTCCGCCTCAGTCCAATCAT
>JBKKDE010000119.1:0-8154 GCA_046708665.1 Candidatus Zixiibacteriota bacterium
TCGCGAACAGAGCACGCCACCCGCCATGATCCTGGGTTTGCGCGACATCATTGACAAGCCAGAACTGGTTATTCGATCGTGGCAGGAGTCCCATCACTCTGAGACAATCGATCGGCTTTTCGACCAAATCGTGGTCTATGGATGTAGATCCATGTACGATACCTGCATCGAGTACCAATTCCCCGAGTCGCTGAGAGCCAAGACTTCTTATTCGGGTTTCATTTCCGGATTGAATCTGGATCATGTCAACCCTGCACCGCAGTCAAGACGCGATCGACCCATGGTACTTGTGACGGTTGGTGGAGGCGAGGACGGCGGACAGATCATAGATACCTTTATTACAATGGTCCGGGACCATGAGAGGGAGATCGCCTTCGACGCTGTGGTTTTGGCGGGGCCGCTCATTTCTGAATCACGCGTGAATGAGATTCGTCGTGCAGCGGAAGGGCTCCCCGTACAAGTCCATCACTTTGTCACTGATGTCTCAGCCCTGTTAGCAGAGTCCGAATTGGTGGTGTCAATGGGCGGATATAATGCGATCGCCGAGATCCTAGCACATGCTAAACGCGCATTGCTGATACCCAGGGAGCGGCCACGGCAGGAACAACTACTTAGAGCACAGCGAATGTCCGCGCTGGGGTACTCGGATATGCTACCATTGTCCGAACTGCAGCCCGAGACACTCTGGACGCGCATCAGACTCCTGATGTCGAGAACTGATTCGCCCCTCGCACAATTGCGGGAGAGTAATGCGGATTCGCTGTCAGGTGCTTCTCATGTGGCAGCAACACTGCTCCAGTCCACTCGGCAGAGCCGGAACAAGGAATCAAACAAATGAACACGACTCTTCGGATTGGATATGTCGTCCGGATGTTTCCACGTTTCTCCGAGACATTTGTCTTGCAGGAGATTCTCGAACTGGAACGCCAAGGCGTTGAGGTTACGATATTCTCACTCAACAAACCCAACGAGGGTCGATTTCATCCGGGCTTGGCGCGCCTTTGCGCGCCGATCTATTACTTGGACGACCGCGATGCGAAGAAGTGGTGGACATGGCTGCCTGACGAATGGTCGCACTTTGGAACAGAGCACAGTGCGTTGTGGAAGGTCATCGATGAGGCAACCCAGAAACGCGACAGCGGCGAGATAGACACTGTCTTCTACGCGGCCATATTAGGCGCGAAGTGTCGAACTCTGGGACTTCACGGTTTGCACGCGCACTTCGCGACAACGGCTTGCTCACTGGCTTATTACGCACATCGAATCGCGGGGATACCGTACAGCTTTACGGCCCACGCCAAGGATATCTTTAGTGATTCGGTCGATCGGAACTTTTTAACAGCCAAAATCAATGCTGCGCGGTTCGCTGTCACCGTGACCGAGTTTAATCGTCGTTTTCTCGTTGAGCAACACCCGGATGCGGATGCCTCTCGCATTCGCGTCCTCTACAACGGAGTTGATCTGAACTTCTTCGCTCCGGGCGAGAGTGTCTCAAAAGTCGATCCACCCGTTATTCTTGCCGTCGGTCGTTTGGTAGCCAAAAAGGGCTTCGCCGACTTGGTGCGTGCGTGCTCGTTACTCAAGACGGAGTGCATTCCCTTCCGCTGTGAAATTGTCGGGCAGGGGCGTGAAGAATCTCCTCTTCGTGCGCTGGCCGAAGAACTGCATGTAGAGGATAGGATCGAATTTGCGGGGGCCCGTCACCAGGAGGATGTCCGCGACGCAATGCGCACCGCCTCCGTGCTGTGCCAGCCATGTTTGCGTGACAATGATGGCAACCAAGATGCTCTCCCGACGGTCTTGCTCGAAGCTATGGCAACCGGCCTGCCCGTCGTTTCTACAAGACTCTCCGGAGTCCCTGAGATCATTGATACAGAAGTGAATGGCCTGTTGGTGGATCCAGGGCAACCGGCTCAATTGGCAAAGGCGCTGGCGAGGATCATTGCTGATCGATCGCTAGCACGACAATTCGCGGTTTCAGCCCGGGACAAGGTGACTGGGCAATTCAATATTCGCCGAAATGTCTCAACGCTATGCCAATGGTTGACCGAAGGAGACGTGGTCCCAACAACGCCGAAGCAACGAAGATCCGGCGTCGAGGAGGAGTCGCGCTGATGCACGTGTTGTATTCATGTGCAGATCCGGGTATTGCATTCTGGGGCACCAAGGGAGCGTCCATTCATGTGCGCTCATTTACAGGCGCACTTGCGGCGGCAGGTCACGAAGTCACTGTTGTGATGTCGCGAATCGGGCGCCATGCACTAACTCTACCTGACCGCGTTCGGTTGGTCGAAGTTCCGAGCGAGCAGGAGAGCTTTTTTCAATCGGACGTAAGACTTGGATCGGATGATGTCGCCCTGCGCTCTGAAGCGCGTCAGTTTCTGCAGAACCGTTCCATGCAAGACATCGTCAATGATATCGTGGCGCACAAATCGGTGGATCTCATCTGTGAGCGCTATTCGCTTTTTGGCATTGCCGGTCGTGAGAGTTCCCAGTGGCACAAGATCCCGTTTGTGCTTGAAGTCAATGCACCGTTGGTCCTCGAGCAGAGGGAGCATCGACGTTTGATACTGGAACCACTGGCCCGCGAGATCGAGCGGTATTTGTTTGCAACATCCGACCGGGTGGTCGCGGTATCAGACACCCTCACGGAATACATCCGGAGCATCGTCCCATCTGCTGCGGCGATAACAATTCCAAATGGTGTCGACATTCAAGCATTTGCCGCGGCATCGAGTGGAGAGGAATGGCGGCAGCGTTGGGGCATCAGCGACTACAACACACGACTCATCGGGTTCGTGGGAAGCTTGAAGCCATGGCATGGCCTGGATCTGTTGATGGATGCGTTCTCCCATGTCAACGCCTCGGGTACTCCATCCAAGTTAGTCTTGATTGGCGATGGTCCACTACGGGAGCCGATTGAGAAGGATGCAGCCGCACGTGGGCTATCCGGACGCCTCGTACTGGCTGGCGCCTTGTCTCATTCCGACGTTCCGTCCGCGACTGCCGCGCTGGACATACTGGTTGCCCCATATCCCGAGATGAAGCAGTTCTATTTTTCACCACTCAAAGTCTACGAGTACATGGCGGCCGGAAAACCGATTGTTGCGTCAGGTATTGGACAAATCTCGGAGATACTTGACCATGAGCGGACGGGGCTACTGGTACCACCCGGGAACGTACGGGAGCTGAGCGCCGCAATTGAACGCTTGCTTGGTGATGAGGCACTCGCGTCTCGACTGGGCATGAATGCCCAGGGTGTCGCCCTCCGCGAACACGGATGGTCACATCGGGTGACTCGATGGATCGAATTGTTCGACTCCGCTCGTAGCCTGGCCATTTCGCAAGAGGTGATCGGATGAGGTTACGGCTTCGCCTACCAAAGATACCGCTGGCGGATTTGCGACGGGTCCATCAGTATTTTGGACACCACCTCAAGCCACACCGTGCGGCATTGGTCGGCGGCGGCATTTGCCTGCTCGGCATTGCACTGGTGGAGATGGCCCGCCCGTGGCCCCTCAAGCTCGTCTTCGATTACATCCTACTACCCGGACAAGCAGGTCAGGTGGATTCGTTTGGACAACTCATCTCCGGATGGTCGGTAGGCGCGATACTCGGATTGGCAAGCGTCGGGCTCTTGGTGATCGCTCTGCTGTCGGGCATTCTGAATTATGGTCAGACAATGCTGCTTGGCGCCGTTGGTCACAAGGTTGTCGGTGGCATTCGGCTGCAATTGTTCTCGCACATCCAGAGGCTCCCCCAGTCGTACCACGATCAGCGCGAGACCGGCGATCTGATGATGCGGCTCACTGGCGATTTAAACCTGCTCAAGGAGCTGCTGGTTTCGATACTGATGACCATGGGCAGCCGCATCGTAGTCGTTGTCGGAATGCTGACTGCGATGTTTTGGATGGATGCAACACTTACGCTGATCGCACTCAGCGTCGTTCCTGTACTGCTTATCGCCAACACGCACTTCTCTTCTCGCATCAAGAGTGAATCGCGCAAGCAGCGTCGCAAGGAAGGACTTTTGGCGGATGCCGTTCACGAGAGCATGACAGGGATCAGCCTCACCAAGGTATTCGCCCAGGAAAAGAAACAGGAGAGGCGATTCAGCAAAGGTGTGGAGAGTGATGTTCGTGCCGGACTCCGCATCCGCCGCCTCGAGGCCACATTCTCACGGACGGTCGAGGTGGTCGCCGCCTTGGGCATGTGCCTGGTGCTCTGGTTTGGAGTGAGGCGGGCGTTGGCGCAAGAGCTTTCCGCCGGAGACCTGTTAATCTTCATGTCCTACATGCGGCAACTCTACCGGCCGGTACGTGACACGGCGCGCCTGTCCACACGCACGGCCAAGGCGGTAATCTCTGCGCAGCGAGTCATTCAGATATTGGAAATGAAGACGCCCGCCGATGATGACCCTTCCGGCGTGAGCGCTTCCAATCTGACCGGTGACATTCATTTTGACCACGTGTCTTTTGCCTACCGTGAGGGATATCCGGTTCTTAATGACGTGTCCTTTTCCATCCCTCATGGACAAACCACTGCTATCATCGGCCCCTCGGGGTCCGGAAAATCCACGATCGCAAAGCTCATTCTGCGGCTTTACGAGCCAACGTCTGGGGCAATCAACATCGATGGACGTGATTGCCGCGAATACAGAATGCGCAGCCTTCGCAAGCAGATCACGAGCCTCACACAGGATATCACGATGTTTCACACGAGTGTCCGTGAGAACATCGCATTCGCCAAGCCCTATGCCACCTACGAGGAAATCGTTCGAGCGGCGGAAAAAGTCGGCGCCCATGCGTTTATCGAGGATCTGCCAGACGGATATGACACCGTTGTGGGAGAAAGCGGATTGACACTTTCGGGAGGGCAACGACAACGCGTTGCCTTCGCGCGCGCGGCGCTCAGAGATTCGCGAATCATGCTCTTTGATGAACCTGCGACCGGGCTTGACGCCGTGGCCGAGCGAGAGGCGAAAGATGCCCTCGCCTCATTACGGGACGGTCGTACGCTTGTAATCATCACGCATCGCCTCAATTTCCTCGATCTGACTGATCATGCCATCCTCATCAGGAACGGGATGGTGATCGACGAAGGAGCGACCACGTCACTCATGACAAACAGCGGGCCGTTCCAGGAATACGTTCAGCAATGGTACGATCAGTTGAATCGCGGTGGATCCCGCGGGCTTCGTCCCATGGATGTGTCCTAATGATGACATCGCAATCGACACGTCCCTATCTCGACCTGCCAGATGGGTTTGACCTCCCGGGGCTGCCAATGTTGTTGGACGCCGAAGCGATGCGTGAACGGTTCAATCACTCGCTTCCGGATGGCGTACGCAGATTCGAGTCGTGTAGGATAACGAACTTACGCCAGAAGACACGCACAACCAGTACGATATGTTACGAGTTGGTTCGCTCCACTGATGGCGAGACATTAAGGCAGCTTGCTTATATCCGAGCCTTCGCGAACGAGGAGTATCGTGACGCTCTGCGTAGAGTCGGGTCGTCCCGTTGGGCAAGCACGGAGGATGGATTGAGCATCACTCCCCTGCACGATCTGGCCGCCATCGTGTACTGGTTTCCCAATGATGAGCGTCTCAATGGCCTGCGCCGCGTTGTCGTCCCAAAGAAACTTCAACGGCTTCTCTATCTACATTTCGCGCAGTACCCTGCCGCATCGTGGAGGGTGTCTGATCGCAGCATTCGCCTAAAGATCATACGCTACAAACCCGAGCGACGTGCTGTCCTCAGGTGTCGATTTCGTGCTCAGAAGATTGATGGTTCGGAACGGCATGAGCGATTTGTATATCTCGGATTATACGAGCGGGAGCGGCTTGAAGACTTGGCCGTCAATATCGCCCGCATTCGTACCTTTGCAGTGAATGCGCAACACTGGACCACAGCTCCGCTCATCGGGATTAACGACGACGATGCACTGGTCATTTGGGATGAACTCTGCGGGAAACCCCTTCGCGACTTGTTATGTACCGCTGAGTATGAATCTGCGATTGATGCGTGCGCCAAGGCGATCGCTGAGATGCACGGAGCGGATGGATCCTCTCTCCCCGCTCGCGAAACTATCGAGTCGCAGCTCACCGACGTGAGTGCCTACTTGTTGAACACGCTTCCCGAATGCCGTGAACTCATCACGGCCATCGCTCATCGACTTGCACGCACTGAGTGTCTTGGCAAGTCCGAGCAGCGATCAATCGTCCATGGCGACCTTCACCCGGGGCAGCTGATTGTCGATGGGGCGCGCGTGGGAATTATAGATTTTGACCGCGCCCGTTGTGGGAATCCACTGGAGGACCTGGGAAACCTACGGGCTCAGCTTTGGCTTGGGCCTCCGGGAAAACGCGAATATGACCCCGACGCGGTATTCGATCGATTCCTCACCGCGTATACGAGCAGTTGCACGGTCGATCCGAATCCCAGGAATCTCGACGAGTGGGTGGCATTCTCGCTATTTCGTTCGGCCGCCGTCCCGCTCGGTCGTTTTGAGCCGAACTGGCGGGAACGGGCACGCAACATACTTCGCGAGTCGGAAAGACTTATCCCATGACTACTCTGACTCTCCCAGGGTTAGATCGAAGGGTTCTCGATATCAATGAGATGCGTCCCATATTGGAGAGGCTGATCGCTTCGAACTGGCCGGAAGCGACTTTAGACTCTGTTCATATGCCAAGGGTAATCCCAAAACGAACGGGCGAAGTGGTAATCCAGTACGAACTGCGATATGCGGATTCCGCTGAATCAGGATCCGGCCCCAGAATACTCTATGCACAACACATCCCTGAAGGCGTCCGGGTCGAGGAACACAACTCCGGAGGATTCGAGTGGATTGAAGACCTCAGACTTCGTGTGTGGCTGTTTCCCGCCGATCCGCTACTGGACCATTTGGGCCTGCTATGCAACCCGCAACAGTTTCACAAGGTTTTTGACAGACCTTTGGAAAACGTCGGCTATTCAAGCATGTCGATGGGAACACCGGCAGAAGTACTTGGTTATCGACTTGGGCGACGGTGTGTTGTACGCGTCAGGTGGCAAGACAGAGCGGAGGGTATTCCTCCGCATTTCCACAAGAATGACATCGTGATCAAGATGGGACGGCGGCGGCAGGCACTTGCACTGTGGACTCGCTGGCGTCAACTCGAGCATGAAGGATTTTGTCACAATTCTTCTGACGGCATTGGGATGCCAAAGTCGTTGTTCCTTCATTCTGACACCGGCGCCATTTTCCAGAACTTCGTTCATGAGCCCTCGCTCCACGATGTGCTTGGAACTGCCGATTTCGCATACCACTGCGAGAGCGCTGCGCAGACCCTGTACAAACTGCATCGGACTCGCATTCCCGGACTTTCTGTATATACCGCGATGGATGAAATTAGTCATCTCCGCTGGTTGACCGCGATGACAGGACAGACGTTCCCGATTGTAGGCTCACATCTCGAACGAAAACTAATCGAGTTAGAGAGAGCTTTGCCCGATCCAGACTCTCGCGCGTGCGGAACTGCCCACCGGGACTTCTATGACAAGCAGGTGCTCAGCGGAGAATCACATACCTTTCTCTTGGATTGCGACACCCTCGCCTTGGCGGATCCGGCACTCGATTATGGAAACTTTATCGCGCACTTGCTCTGGCGTCAGAGCCAGCACCCGGAATTCGCCGCTTCAATTGCAGAGGGAATCGAACGCTTTGGCGGTACATATCATGATACAGGTCACGATTTCCGCGCTCGGTCCCACTGGTGGCTGCGCGCATCGTTGTTGCGACTTGCCTGCATTTACACATGGCGTCCTCGCTGGCACAGCCAGGGCGTACAGTTGGCCCAGGATGATCAGGATTCGTTACGCACCATGTTCAATTGATTGTGGAGGAATGGAACGATGAAGACATTTCAATTCTTGTGTATCGTCTCAGGCGTGTTGTTTGGTGCCATCGCATGGGCCGAGGAGCCTGCCTATCTGCAGGTTCAACCGGGCCAGACCGCAGAAATCAAGGGGACCTGGAACAACGACGGAGTTTTTGCCGCTACGGAGATCGAGATACTTCCGGCTTCACGACGTCCCAAACTCAGAGGATCCATTGAGGCCGTCGATACGGCTAAACAAGCAATTCGCGTCTTTGGCCAGTGGGTAGTCA
>JBKKDE010000120.1:0-2543 GCA_046708665.1 Candidatus Zixiibacteriota bacterium
GAAGAGGCGCTGCACGCTTGGGACATTCGCCGTTCCGATCCGAAGGAGTCGCATCGGATCGCCAGCATGCTCATCGAGCATGCGTTGGAGTTCGATCAGCCGCTTGTGACTGCTTGGGCATATCTGACGTGCGGAGCGCATGAGGTTGCGGCGAATGAGCTGGAGGAGGCTACTGAAAGCTTGGACTCGGCGAAGACATTGTTCGCTCGGACTGATGAGCAGCGCGGTGAGTCCCTTACAGTCATTTTGCAGGCGCGCGTTCAAATGGCAGGTGGTCAATTTCATGCCGCGCTGGAGATGTACAAGTCAATCATCGAGAGAGAAGCGCACGGGTTACATACCTTGGAGCGTTTTGAAGCGTTCAATTCGATCGCGGGATGTTTCTGGGGGCTGGACAACGTTGAGTTGTGCCTGCTCTATTTGACCAAGGCCTTCGATACGCTTAGAAACAGTGCATACAACACTGAGCGGGCTGCAGTTCTGGGAAACATGGGCGCTGCACTTTTGACCGTAGGTAACTACGAGGCGGCTCTTGAATTTCTGCTTGCAGCAACCCGCTTTGCGAATGGTTGCGGCGATAGGACGCTGGAACTGAACAACCTCACCAGTCTGCTGGCGGTTCATCTCGAACTCAAGCAAATCAATGAGGCGGTCAAAATCTCAGCAACTATCCTCAATCTCTACGAAGATCTCGCATTCGCCGGACCCACGAATGCTGCTCTTTGCAACGCCGCGATAGCCTTTGCGCTCGGTAAGCACTGGGCGTTGGCCGAGCAGTGTTTGCTCGGCGCCCAGTTGATTGCTCAAGAAGGTGGCCTAGCAATCCAAAAAATCCAAGTGGCTCAGGCCGAGGCCGAAGTAGCCGCTGCTCGGGGAAACTTTGCGGTCGCCGTGGCCCATGCCGAAAGTCTTCTTGAAAATTTTGCACAGGAACTCTCTAACGAATTTAGATCCCAGATCTATTCGTTACTTATCGGGTGCTACCAGAAACTCTCCCGTCTGGATGACCTACTGGCGTACAAGAAGAAAAGGTTGAGCCTTTCGGAGGGCCGCTATCAAGCAGGACTAGCGGCGGCAATGGTGATACTCGACCTAAAATCCTCGCTCAGGGAAGTTTCGTCATAAATCGAGTGACGACCCCCGGGAACGAGGGCCGTCGTCATTTCCGCTTCGATCAAAAATTCCAGACAGCGTTGCCTTTCTCCTGAACCGGCGTGTTGGTGAGTTCTTCGGAACCTACGTCAGGCGCAGCAAGCAGTTGATTGAGTCGGTCTAATTCACGTGTCAGTGTGGTGCGATCCAAGGTTACACCGAACCCGCCGATGCCTACGGGTGATTGACTCATCGAAGGAGTCTTGTTTACGTTCATTGCGCCTTTGCCTGGGCCCGCGGCTTGGCTAACTGACGAGGTGGTGAGCGCAACACCGGCAGCAAGCGTGAATGTCAAAAAGCCTTTCATGTCCTACTCCTCATGTCGGTTGGAAAAATCGAAAAGTGGCACTGGACGCTTCTTTGGCCGTTCGACCTCATGACGATAGCATAATGATTAGAGGCCGGGCTATTCGCGCCCTTTCAAGTACGCCTTACTAGGATATCGCCTTGCCCTACGATTAGTACAGAAAACCAATACACATCAAAGTGATCCCGCCAATCGCACTATGGTTTTAAGAAGAGTGGTTCCAATGATGACGGCGGCATAGCTCACTGAGGATCGCATGCCATTGGCATGACTCCTTCATAGAGAGGCGGCGTGTATGTGATTTGTTGCGGCGTCCGCCATCTGTCGGTTTAGAAACGCCGCTCATGACATTAGCATCGGCGTCAGGAAGAATTCCGTCGCCAAAATGAGACACTTTTGCGGCTCCGAACTGCCTGCGCACGGCGAAGCCCACCCAATCGGGCGAGTGAATCCCTTTAGATTCCCGTTAGTAATTCCGACGAACGAGCAAACATCACCTGACGTTTGTGAAGTCCTAAACTTGCTGCAAGAATGACAAGGGGTCTGTCACTTCCGTCTGACGCGCATTTGCAGGTATTCGAATCATTAACCTGAAGGATCATCCCGATGGCGAGAAAACCAGATTCGGCTCCCCGCGTCGCGCGAATCGAAGAAGTCTTGACCGGTGACTTCGAACGCACTCAAATCGACCAACTTTGCCGCGCACTGGCCGTGCACTTTCGACGAGCGCAACCCTGTGCAAACCGTCTCGCTTGCGGATTTGCAGGAAGTCCCAGGAATGACCCGGACGAAATGCACCGACCTTCGTCATGATTGCTTCTTCTTCTGGCTTTCGAAAGCGCGGCCAATCCAATCCAGTGGCAGATTGCAGCGCCCGTCCGAACTCCGCTGATCCCTCGGTAAAGGCTGCGCTTGCAATTTGGGATGATGTTTGTGGTCCTCGAGCAGACCGCACCTACACCGAGGCAACTCGTCTTCGCGACGAGTTGCGACACAGTGGTCGCCATCAAGCTTACGCTTGGGTGACGGCGACATGCGGTCGTATTGACGCGTATCGCGGTCACTCTGCTCGTGCCAATGCACT
>JBKKDE010000121.1:0-3486 GCA_046708665.1 Candidatus Zixiibacteriota bacterium
CTGCTGCAGCTCATCTTCGGACTGCATGACCAGCCCGCCAGTATCGACGATGGCGAAACGCTTGCCATTGCACTCGGTCTCGGAGTAGAGACGGTCTCGCGTGACTCCGGGAGTCGGATCGACCACGGCGACACGTCGCCCGATGATGCGGTTGAATAGAGTCGACTTGCCCACGTTTGGGCGACCGACGATGCAGACAATGGGTGATGGCATAGGTTCCTGTCATTGGACAGGAAGGGGAATATACCACCGAACTGCCCTTGTGATTGAATCATGAACAGTTCTGCTGAAGTCCTTGCACACTCCCATGAGGTATGGGTCACGGGCAATGCATATCGACTCCCACCAATGATGGCACATGTGATGCTATTGAACAGTTACTTTAACTATACGGCGTAACTCATTATAGGGAAGCGCTAAGAAGATGTTGCATTCGGTGACAGCAACTGGGCAAGACCTTTGCGTTAGGTATACACCAGAACCTAACGAGTCACTTGAGCAGAGGCGAAGGGATAAGGAGGCGGTCATGAAACGGACAAGACGAGTCGCAGGATTGATAACGGTCGGATTGGTCATGGCAAGTTTTCTGGTGATCGGCTGCGGTGATTCCGGGACTGGCCCGATCGTTGCCGGTGACGATGACGGCATCTACGTGCCCCCAGGCAACGCAGGTGGTGGGCCGGATGTTCAGATCGATGAGAAGGGTAACGACAACCAAAATTAGCGGGTGCGGCATGGCGCCGTGCCAGCGAATCGCAACCTGAGAGTGCCGCCCTGGCGCGTGAGCGCCGGGGCGGTTTATGTTAGTTGGCTATGCGTTCTGGGCGAAACTATTGCTTGAGGACACGTGTTCTGTGGTGTATGATGCTCATTGTGTCAATCTATCGCCGTCGGTTTCGAGTAGTGTCGCTGTTTTCCACGGCGGTTTTGGCGCTGCTATTTAGCATAGGCGTACCCTGCCACCTCATCATTTCAGACCACAACAATGAAGAGGTCAACCATCCACACGTCTTTGCTAATGAGTCGGATCACCATCATCACCATTCGGCCGACGAGCATGACTATGATGGGCTCCGTTGCCAGCACGCTCCGTTTCTGATAGTCGCCGCGCAGAATTTCACACGGCTCACACCTCCGACGCTTCACTCCTATCTGATCGTAGATCCAGTGTGTCAGTTTGCTTTGCATGACGGCTCAAGTCCCCCGTCGTTGCGCGCACCTCCCTCACTGTAGTCGAAACTTCCAGACATTACGGATCATTTCTGAACGGTGTAACGCTGCAGGTCGGCGGATCACAGTTTGGTTCATTTGTGCTCTTTTCCTCAGAGAGGGAGTCAATGGATCGATGCAATCGAGCGGCAATGACGATGCTTTTGGTTTGCATTGGTATATGCATTCAGAGCATGACGGTCATCGCCCAAACAGCAATTAGTGAGAAAGACCTCCTCGCCGCGGTAGCTGACTCGCATCCGGCGATGCTCGAATTGGAGGCACTCGCAGCCGAGGCGCGCGGCGAACGCGCCGCCGCCAGACTCTGGGACAACCCCGAGGTCTGGATGGAGCGCGAGTCGTATAGCGACGATCTCGGCGAATCGAGAATAGGGGTGTCGTTCGCGCTTCCATTTGACGGCAGACGGTCGTTGCGAGCGCGGGCGGCGCAGTACGGCCTTGCTGCAGCGGAGGCGGAAGTTGTGTTGGCCGGCATGCGAGTGCGCGAACAAGCGCGCGCCGATTTCGCGGACTGGTATGTGTCCGGTGAGCGTTACCGGTCGTCGCGAAGTGCTCGCGAGTTGGCTGACGAATTGGCGCAAATGATGGACGAGCGTGCCGCTGCGGGTGAGGCCTCACGCTTGGCGATGCAACGGTTGAAGCTCGTGGCCGCAGAGTTGCGGGCCGCAGAATCTCTGGCCGAGTCGGAATTTCTTAGGGCTTCCCGCATGGTCCAGCGTTGGTATCCTGCCGCATCAGGCACGACCACAGCCCGCGCACCCGAATTGCCACCGTCGCCTTTGGCATTCGATCTCAAGGATCGACCTGACATCACTGCTTCGTCGCAACGTCTTGCGCAATCGGAAGCGTTGCGTCGGCTAAGCGGCCGTTGGCTCAAACTGCCATCTGTTGATGTCGGCTGGATCGATCCGTCGCAGGGACCGGGCGGATCGCTGATCGGACTCTCGATCGAGGTGCCACTCTTCGACCGCAATCAAGGTGATGAAGCATACGCGCGTTCACGTCTTGCAGCGACACGGGCCGCATACCAGAGCGACACGTTGCGCGCTCGCCTGGAGTGGGAGGCAGCCCGCGATTCCTATGAGCGGCTTCGTGAGACAGCCCTGGGACAAATGGATGTCGCCGCCCGCGCGGACAGTGTCATCATCGCGGCAGACGCCGCCTTTCGCGTGGGAGAAATGGGCATCACAGATCTCTTGGAATCATTGCGATCGGTGCAGGCGGGTCGTGACTCAGCGTTGGAACTCTACGCTGCGGCATTGTCCGCACACCGCACATTGGAATTGGCTGCGGGTAAACCGCTTCTCTCATACTGAGGTGAACAGTGACTAGTCGAATCAATGCAATTCTCATTCTCCTCATTGCCATGACAGTCGGCGCTTGCAGGTCCGACCAGGGCGATGCTGGCCATGATCATGGCAGCGGAGGAGGCGATCATGGCCACCCGCATGCCACAGATGCAGTGGCTGAGGAACCTGAAAACTGGGCAGTGACTTCGTGGGGCGAACATTTTGAAGTATTCGCCGAGACCGACCCGTTTGATGTCGGACACACGTCGAAGTCTCATACGCATGTGACCATTCTCGATGGGTTCTTGCCGCTTACCGAGGGCACTGTCTCAGCAATTCTCCGATCTGGAACCGGGCCGGATATTGTATTCAGCCGAGATCAGGCACTTAGGGCGGGAATATTCTCAATCGAGATCACGCCTGAATCGCCCGGCGAGTTCGATCTGCTCTTTCGTGTCGAAGGCGCGGGCAAAGTGGAAGAGATTCCATCGGGACGTGTGCGCGTAGGCGGCCCTGACTGGTCCGGGGCGGTCATCGCTGCACCGCCTCATCCCGGCGCCGACGCCCGATCACCGAGCAGCACGGCGCCTGTTGGATTCCTCAAAGAGCAACAGTGGAAGACTGAGTTCGCTACTGAGTGGACGTCCACATCAGTGCTGAGCAAGTCTGTCGGCGGTCCCGCCAGAATTCGTGGCGCGGGTTCGGGAGACATCGTGGTGTCGGCACCGGCAAATGGCATTGTTGCTCCGGATCCAGTCGTCCATGTCGGGCTGCCTGTTCGCATGGGGCAAACGGTCATGCGTCTTCAATCGCGGGCTGGATCGGATTTGTCCATCGCGGAATTGCGCAACGAGCTCTCGTTGGCGCGTTCGCGATTGGAACGGTTAGAGAAACTGCTCGAGGTCGGTGCTGTCAGCGCCGCGGAAGTCGAGACCGCGCGGGCACGGGTTGCATCACTCTCCCCGCT
>JBKKDE010000122.1:0-6607 GCA_046708665.1 Candidatus Zixiibacteriota bacterium
GGCCTTGGATGATGGCCGGTACCACGATGCCATCGAATATTTCCGCCAGGTTGAATTGATGCGCGGTACCCGCGCAGACCGTGCGATGTATTGGACCGCGTACTCGCAGGCGAAACTCTCGAATGTAAGCGCCGCCCTTGAATCGCTACGGCGCCTGGAGAAGGAATACCCCAAGAGCAAGTGGAACAAAGACGCCGAAGCGCTTGCGCTCGAGCTGCGCGTCGTATCGGGGCGCAAAGTCGCTCCCGAAGCCGCTGAGGCCGCTGAAGACGAAGAGCTGAAGCTGATGATCTTGAACAGTCTCATGACCTCCGATCCCGGTAAAGCCGTGCCGCTGATCCAAAAGCTGCTGAAGTCCGACAACACGGATCGAGTGAAAAAGCAGGCGCTCTTCATCCTCGCGCAGAGCGGATCGCCGGATGCGATGCAGATTCTCGGCAGCTACGCCAAGGGAGAAGACGATCCCGAGCTGCAACGCTCCGCAGTGGAATATCTCGGGCTCTACGGCGGGGATGAGAACGCGCACCTGCTTGAGCAGATATACATTTCCTCACCGAACATTGATGTCCGCCGCAAAATTCTGGAAGCGTACATGCTCTCTGGCGACGGCGAGAAACTGCTGGCCGTGGCGAGGAAGGAAAAGGAACCGACATTGCGACGTTCCGCCATCGAGCAACTCGGCCTTCTCGGGCGTACCGATGCGCTGGAGGAACTCTACCGCACCGAAACCGATCTGGATTTGCGCCGCCGCATCATCGAGTCGTTCATGCTCGCCGGCGAAAGCGACCGTCTGTATGAACTGGCGCGCACCGAACCCAACCCAAAGCTGCGCCGTACCGCCATCGAGCACCTGGGACTGATGGGCCAGACCGACCAGCTCTGGCAGCTTTATACCTCGGAGGCTGACGTCGATCTACGACGCCGTATCCTCGAATCGTTCATGCTCACGGGCGACAGCCAACACCTGACCGAAGTCGCGAGATCGGATTAGGACATCAACCTGCGCCGTACCGCGATCGAACAGCTCGGACTCATGGGCGAATCGACATTTCTCCACGAGCTTTACTACACCGAGACCGACTTCGAGATCAAATCCAAGATCATCGACGGACTCTTCATGATGGCCGACGATGTGTCGCTGATCGAGATCGCCCGTAAAGAGAAAGACCGCGAGCTGAAACGCAACGCCATCGAAAAGCTGACCATGATCAACAGCGACGAAGCCACCGAATTCATGCTGGAACTTCTGGATAAGTGAGGATCACTATGCGAGTGCCAATGCCCGGTCTGATCGCTGCAATCGCGATCGCAGGATTCATGAGCACGTTAGCGACCGCCGCAGCCACGGACAATCTGAAACGCGCTGAGATTGTCCCTACAGCCATGCAGGGTACTTTGTCACAGACTGTAGCCACGCTCGAGAAGACTGTCGACGGCGACGATTGGATTGGATACTCCGTCGAACCGCGTCCCGGTATCAAAGTCTGCGGCGGCAACTGGAACAACGGAAACTGCAACGCCGAACTCTCGGACGACGACAACGGCATGTCGACACAGAACTTCGATGACGACGAAGACGGGTTCGAAGTCATACGCGAGTTGCAGATTCTGTTGCGTGTCAACAACGACCGTACGGATCGTATCCGGGCATTCACCGACGACTGTGAAGTCAAAGCATCGGGAGTGACGGTCCACTGGCTGGGCCCGGTTTCGAGTACGGAAAGCATCGCGCTTCTTAGCGATTATGTTTCCCGCACACCATCGACCAAACGTGAACGCGAAAAGCTCCACTCGCGCGCAGCCAGCGCGTTGGCTCAGCATGCTGACCCCGCTGCCCTCTTGGCGATGCAGAATGCGGCAGCGTCCCAGGAAGACGATCAGTTGCGTGGGGAAATCGTCTTCTGGCTTGGTGAGTCCGAAGATCCGGCGACGATTAAGTTCCTCATGGGCCTGATCGATGATGACCCAAGCGAGCATGTGCGCGAGCAAGCCATATTCGCGTTGAGCAATAACGACAGCCCGGAAGCCGCTGACGCCCTCATCTCCGCCGCGCGTAGCAACGACGACCGCGACGTCCGATCGAAGGCATTGTTCTGGCTTGCTCAGCGAGCCGGGGAGAAGGCGAAGGGGGCCCTGCGTGATGCAGCCACCGATGATCCCGACCAATACGTCAAAGAGCAGGCGGTCTTCGCGCTCTCACAACTCCCCGAGGATGAAGGAGTGCCACTATTGATCGACGTTGCCCGTAGCAACTCCAACGCCAAAGTCCGCGAGCAAGCTATCTTCTGGCTCGGACAATCGGAAGACCCGCGCGCGTTGACATTCTTCGAAGAGATTCTGTCGCGGTAGGCCCATCTCCCGTCCACGACAGATGCAAAAAACCCCTCCGGCCGATCGGACCGCAAGGATTTTTGATGAACGACATTGAACCGTGATTACTTGGGTGCCGTCTTTGGCTTCATCTTGTGAATGCCGGTCTTCATCGCTTCCTCGAAGTCGAACCCCCTGAACGTCGGGCTGTTCTTGTTGTGGCACTGCAAGCAGGTCTTCTCAGTGACCGGAAGAACTCCAGCAGCGACCGAAAGCGAATGATCCTTCATCGTCTTCATCGACTTGTATTCCGAACCAGGGCCATGGCAGGATTCGCAGCTAACATTGACAATCATCGAATCCGCGGCCGTCTTGCCGGTCGTGTGGCAGCTGGCGCACGCGGGGTTCCTTTGCTCTTCGGGCTTGAGCACCGACCAGGCATTCGCGTGCGAAGTCGTTAACCACGAATCGAACTCGACTTTGTGGCACGCCTTGCACGACTTCTCGCCGACATACTTGAATGTCTTCTCGGCCCATTTCACAGTGTCCGATTTGACCTTTTGCTGCGCCATCGTCGTTGCCGAGAAAGCCAAGAAGAGTACCGCCGCTGCGAGGACAAGTCTCTTCATCTGAATCTCCTGTCCGTGTTTGTCTCCCTTTTTCGCGTACACCCCTTTATACACCTCCGTTACCCCATTATCAATCCGAAACCCGACACGTGCTGTCCCGAGCTGTCATTATTTGCGGCTCAATCCAAGCCCTTTACATCTCGGCTTGCTCGCGTTTGCAACGCAGAGATTCTAAGCAGGGCGGGTGCCAATGCGCTTGACCCAATGTCGAAAAGCACAGAAATTGACAACTCTCGTCCAGACCCTTGTCGGTCAACGGGATCAGCTACCGCATTGAGACTACTTGCAACCATTCACCCGTGAGGTCGTCCTGATGACGTATCCGCGATGCCGCTCCCGCTATGTGCCGCTATTGGCAATCGGGATTCTCGTGGCCGCCTGCTCGATTGTCTGGGCTGTCGAGAGCACAATCCCGCCGCCGGGAATCCGCGAAAACACTCCGAAAGTCCACGCACTGACCAATGCCCGCATCGTCAATCCGTCAGGAACGGTGATCGAACGAGGCACCGTTGTAATCCGCAACGGCATCATTACCTCGGTCGGAGCTGGCTTGGCCGCACCAGCCGACGCGCGCGTGTGGGACATGACCGGCAAGACTATATATCCCGGATTCATTGATGCCTACACCGAGATGTCATCCGGTGCCGAAGGACGCGGACGCGGCGCTGGTGCCGGTGCCGGTGCCGCGCGCAATGAGTCCCCCGGCACGCCTGCGAGCGCCGGTGGAGCAACCTATTGGAATCCTAATGTTCTGCCCCAGACCCGCGTGGAGATGTCCTTTCAAGCCGACAAGGATGCCAACAAGAACTTCCGCTCGCAGGGAGTCACTGCGCGCCTGATTGCCCCAACCAAGGGCATCATCAAAGGCACAAGCGCCATCGTGACAACCGGTGATGGCGATGCCAATCAGACAGTCCTGCGCGACAAAGTCGCGATGCACGCCACGATCACGACACGCGGAGTCTGGAACGAGGATGGCTACCCCAACTCGGCCATGGGAGCGATGACGCTCGTGCGTCAGGCATTCTACGATGCTGACTGGTCCCGTCAGGCCTGGGACGCCTATCGCCGCGACAAGACGTTGCCACGTCCCGAGCGTAATGACGCGCTTGAAGCACTGCAAGGTTTCACAGCGGGTAAAGCGCCGGTGTTTATCGATGCTTCGAATGAGCTGTACACCCTCCGCGCCGATCGTGTCGCGCGGGAGTTGGGGCTAGACGTCATCGTGCGCGGGTCCAACGAAGAGTACCAACGTCTCGATCTGGTGGCCGCAACCGCTCGTCCGATGGTGCTTCCGGTCAATTTCCCCAAAGCGCCGGCGGTGAAGACTCCGGAAGAAGCGCTCTCAGTCTCCCTTGAGACTTTGATGCACTGGGACATCGCTCCAGAAAATCCCGGTCGTTTGGCCAAGGCCGGTATCAGAATCGCATTCACTTCACACGGATTGAAGGATTCGAAGGAGTTTCTCGATGGCGTACGCAAAGCCGTCGCCCGCGGTCTCGACAAGGCAACCGCGCTGCGCGCGCTGACCCTCACGCCCGCGGAACTGTATGGAGTTGCCAATCGTCTGGGCTCAATCGAGGTTGGCAAGCTGGGCAATCTCGTCATTACCGATGGCGACATCTTCGAAGAAAAGACCCACATCGTCGAGACCTGGGTCGATGGCTCGCGCTACGAAATTAAGTTGGCCCCGTTGGCCGATCTGCGCGGAGAGTGGAAGCTCAATCTCTCCAGCGGACACGCCGCCTCCGACACCGTAGTTCTCGAACTTAAAGGTGAACCGGCCAAGCTGTCTGGGAAAATCAAGAAGAACAGTCAGGATGCGAAGCTGTCCGAATCCGCGATGAACGATGCACGTCTCGGCTTCACATTCAAGGGCGACTCGCTCGGATGGAAGGGTGTCGTGCAAATGAGCGCGACCAAATCCGGAGACGTTCTGATCGGCGACGGTGTCTGGGCGGATGGAAAGCCGTTTTCATGGTCAGGAATCCAGACAAAACCGTTCACTCCTGAGGCCGATACGTCGAAGGTCAAGCCGGTGAAAATGGCGACATATCCCGTCACCCATCCGATGGTGGCGTTCGGTAACAAGACTCAGCCCGCACAGGAGACAGTGCTGCTAAAGAATGCGACTGTGTGGACCTCCGGACCGCAGGGCAAACTCGAGAATGCTTCAGTCCTGATTCAGGGCGGCAAGATTGGTGCGGTCGGCAAGGATCTGGCTGCTCCATCCGGCGCTGTGGTCATTGATGCAACCGGTAAGCACATCGCGCCCGGAATCATCGACTGCCACTCGCACAGCGCCACCGATGGCGGGATCAACGAATCCGGCCACACCATCACGGCCGAAGTCCGCATCGGGGATTTCATCGATCCCAACGACGAAATCATCTACCGGCAACTGGCCGGAGGCGTCACTGCGGCGAATGTTCTGCACGGATCAGCCAACACGATCGGCGGCCAGAACCAAGTCATCAAGTTTCGCTGGGGTGTCGGTCCCGAAGAATTGAAGTTTGAAGGCGCTCCGCAGGGCATCAAGTTCGCCCTCGGCGAAAATGTTAAGCAGAGCAACTGGGGGGAACGCTACACCTCGCGATACCCACAAACACGCATGGGAGTCGAACAACTGGTACGCGATGAGTTTACAGCAGCGAAGCGCTACAAAGAGCGGTGGAGCAGTTGGCAGAAGTCGAAGAGCGGCATGCCGCCGCGTCGCGACCTCGAACTCGATGCGATCGTCGAGATCCTCGATGGCACCCGCTACATCCACTGCCACTCGTACCGCCAGGACGAAATCCTCGCGTTCATCCGAACCTGCGACGACTTCGGCGTAACCATCAAGACCTTCCAGCACATTCTCGAGGGCTACAAAGTCGCCGATGCGATGGCCAAGCATGGCGCCGGTGGATCATCGTTCTCCGACTGGTGGGCCTACAAAATGGAAGTCGTTGATGCGATTCCTCACAACGGCGCAATCCTGCACAACGCCGGCGTCGTGGTGTCGTTCAATTCCGACTCCAACGAGCTGGCGCGACGGCTGAACACCGAAGCCGCGAAGGCCGTGAAGTACGGCAACGTCCCCGAGGAAGAGGCGCTGATGTTTGTCACGCTCAACCCCGCGAAACAACTCGGCGTTCAGAACCGCGTCGGCTCGATCGAGGTCGGCAAAGACGCTGATCTGGCGCTATGGAGCGGATCGCCGCTATCCACGTTTTCAATCTGCGAAAAGACCTGGGTGGATGGCCGGCGCTACTTCGACCGTGTAGACGACGCTCTACGACGTGCCGATCTGACAACGATGCGCGCTACACTAATTCAAAAGATTCTGGATTCCGGCGAAGAGGGCGAGGGAGGCGGCGACAAGAAGAAGATGTGGCCACGTCACGACATCCATTGCGGTTTCCATCACGATGATGAGGAGGAGTAAGCCATGCGACGACTGACGTCATTCCTGACACTCGCCGCTCTGGCGGCTACCGCAGCTCTCACCTTCGCGGCCGTTCCCATACCGGCACCGCCGCAAGACAAGCCGATTGCCCTCGTCGGCGCGACTATCCACACAGTCGATGGGGCCGACATCGCCAATGGGACTATCGTTTTCAGTGGCGGCAAGATCACTGCCATTGGAGTCGGTGTCGTTGTGCCCGCCGATGCCGAGCGCATCGATG
>JBKKDE010000123.1:0-2837 GCA_046708665.1 Candidatus Zixiibacteriota bacterium
GTACTGTATCGATTGACGCACCAGTTGGGCCCGAGACTAATGCCTCTATCAGGCACGCCAATCCCTGCGGATCTGACCAAGTATACGGGAAACAAATATGTGCCGGGGCGCACTGACCCTGCGAGAAGTCGGCGCCAAAGGCAATGACCGGCGGTGCGCCAACCGAGATGTTGACGACAATCGTGTCTACGTCTGATCCACCGCATGAGTCGACGACGCGGGCTATGAATGTGTGCTGACCCGAAGTGGTGGCGTTGTAGCAGATGCGATTGTTGAGCGTGTCGATAGTGCCCGGTCCTGCTGTCTGCGATTCCGTGAGGCCGTTCAATCCATCGGGATCGGAAACAAGGTACGGAAGGCAGATCTGGCCCGGCTGGCAGAGATTGATCGTGGTATCGGGACCGAACGCGATCGTCGGCGGATTCGGCAACTGCACCTGCACATTGATGGTGTCGTAGTCCTCAACGTGGCAGGTATCGACAATCTTCACGACGAATGTGTAGAGCCCGCCGACTCCCGGTGTGAAGCACACGGTGTTGGCAACGGTATTGATCGTGCCTGGGCCCGAGACGAGCGACTCATGCGAGCCAAAGAGACCATCGGGGTCGCTGACAGTGTAGGGTAGGCAGATCTCGCCGGGCGAACAGTCGGTGATGCTCTGATCCGGCCCGAACGCGATCGTTGGGGGATCATTCATATTCACTGTGACGATCACCGTGTCGTAGTCGAAGAGGCCGCAAGGATCAATCGTCTTGGCAATGATGACATACTTGCCCGATGTGTCGGGCGTGAAATAGATGCCATTGACCTGATCGCGGAACTCACCGAAACCCGAGAGATTCTCTTCATGCAATCCCGCAATACCTTCGGGATCGGTCAGTTGGTAAGTGATGCACATCTCGGATGGGATGCACATGAAAGCTGAGAAATTTGGGCCAAAATTGATTGTCGGCGCATGATTCACGCTATTGGTGATCTTGACTGGACGGCACAGCGATGTGGCGTTGACACCATCGCAGGGGAGAACTTCCTCCGCCTTCGAAGGGTCGCCGTCGTAGCGCGCGCGCAGCGTGTAGCGACCGGTGTCGGATGGAGCCGTCACCCATACACAGGCGAAGCCGAGCGCGTCTGTGGTCAGTGTATCGGCATCGATCGCAACGTCGGGGCTGTCACAGGCTCCGGTTGTCCAATATAGAATCACGGTGCTGTTGGCTAGCGGCTGAGCAGGCGAGCCCTCGCACGACTGGGTGAGGCAGAGGCACACTCGGAAATAGCCGTTGGGGCAGACACTATCCGGCACGAGCGAATGCCATTTCAAAATTGAAGTCCCGCTGACAAACGACACCGCGGCCTTGAGCCCGGATGCCGCACCGTCGGCTTCGCCGACCATAACGTCACCGAGCGGACAGCTTGCCGGAATGTCCCAGTAGGTGTCGAACTTGCCTTGCGAGCTTGCCGTTACCATCCACGGGTCGGCGTAAGTCCCATCGGCGCGCTTGACCTTTAGCTCGACTGATTCGGAGGGATGGAAGTTCTCGCCGCTGATGATCACCCGCTCGCCGGGTTGGTATGTCTCCTGGTCGGTCACCAAGACGGCCCCGGGTGTTTCTATGGGCGTCTGCGGACCGCGGTCATCGGTCCCGGGGATAGAATTGCGCGGCTTCGGTGGTCGCAAGACGTCATCGGCTTGAGCTACAGCCGGGGCCATGACGATAGCCGATCCAAGCAAACAGAGAGACAGAACAGACAACACCATGGCGGCGCGTCGGATTTTGAGCATTGTCAGTAAACCTCGCATATAGGTATTCGGTAGTGACTTTCTGAACCTCATTATGGGTCGTTCCACACAGCCGAGTCTCATCACAACGACACACTCCTCAATCGAGTAGAGGCTCATCCGGACGCGCAAATCGCGCCGACACAGGTCGGCGACACGGGATGTCTAAGGCGTGCTGATGACAGTCTTCAAACTGATGCAACGCGAGTAAAATAGACTTTCGGACCCGGTCAGACTGACTACTTCCAACCGACCACAATTTAGGGCTTTTTTGTTTTGTGTCAAGCACTTATCGGATATAGCTAAACCGTCAATAGCACCGGAATTCTCTCGTTGGCAGTGGTCATTGCCTTCGGCATCATGCGGTGCCAGCAAGACCGTCAAAGTGATGGTCACCAAGATTAAGAGGACACACACGATCCGGTACCCCGGCTGATCGTCAACTTGGCTCATTTTTTCTCCCTCGAATCATGACTCCGCTGGGTGCGTTTCGTCACGTCCGGGACGTGCCGTGTCCGTGATGGGGCCTGCGGATAGGACTAGTGACTACGGGACAAAGAGCTTGGTGAATCTGTGGACCTCGCCAGAAATCCCGGCATGGTCAAAAAGCGGTCGCAAAATGAGGGGCGAGGCGGTGTTTTCCTTTGTGGAAGAGTGAATCCCACCAAGTCGGGACTTACATCCTCGTACTTCAATCTACAACACAGTTGTAGTTTCGTCAAGTGGCTTTCTGTGTGCAACGGGTTGCGCAGACGCACACTCATCGGCGTCAGGTCAAAAACAGCCCCGAGTTCGGCTGATTCTCTTAATTGCCTACGTGGCGCTCGATTACGGGTCTTCATCGCAACCTCGAAAGGGTGGACAGGAATGGTGCACCAAGGTCTTTTCGCAAACCACGTACCAGAGCCAAATCCTGGCAGTATGGCCAAATTTCGAGGTTGGTTCCGAAGTCGCCCGGAGCCAACATTGCCGCGTGGAGTGGATGCCGTTCAACGAGGATAAGGGAGATGATGGATGAGCGTGATCAACCTGGACAATCTGAAAACACTAAACCTGGCCC
>JBKKDE010000124.1:0-4557 GCA_046708665.1 Candidatus Zixiibacteriota bacterium
GACAAACACTTCCTGATCCCGCACGATTGTCGCATCGATCTTCGCCATGGTTGCCTCCTGATTCGAATCTTCTGTCCGACCGAATTCTCTCCCAATCTCCCAAGCAGTTCCACTGACTTTTTAACATAGTACCTAATCTCAGACGCTGCACTCCTCTCCCCGACCGGCAATCCCCGCTCCCCCATGTCCGTCAACCGCACTAAGTCGGCATTGCGGTCGTTCTTCGCCTTCTGCGCGGAATCGGGGTGGATGCGGGAGAATCCCGCCCGGCTGATCCGGTCATCGCCAACATCCCCTAAGGAGCCTGCGTTACTATCTGAGCAAGAGGTGAGGCGGTTGCGGAATCTGCTGGATGTCTTGGTCGGACCACTGGCAGAACGCGACCGCCTTGTTTTTGAACTCCTCCTCGGCACTGGGATGCGCCTTGGCTCCCTCGTCTCCCTCACCTTCGGCGACATCGACCTGAAGTCCGGAGTCATCCATATCCGCACCAAAGGCGGGGGACGGGGCAAGGTTTACCTGAATCCCCAGCTACAATGCCTGATTGCCCGCTACCTCAAGAATGTTGGCCCTGAAGCCAACAGTGGGCCAATTTGGCCCCTATTACTCTCAAGGAGCGGCCGTCGGCTCGGTGCCAGGCAGATCCAGTTGAACTTCGCCAAGTGGTGCAGGGAGGCGGGGATCACGGCGTCGGTGCACTCGCTCCGACACACCTTCGCCACGCGGCTTTACCACAAAACCGGAGATTTGCATTTGGTGCAGAGGGCGCTACATCATCGGCAAATAACTACCACTGAGATTTACGCAAAAGTCAGCGAAGACTCTCTGAGACACGCGATTTCCCGCCAGTAATGCCTCGCCGCGATTTTCAAATCTTGGCGTATATTATCCGCAATTGGCCATCCACTGATTGTGGCTCTTGGTCTTCCAGTTCGTCATTTGAGTTTACACTTTTTCGAGAGGAACCACGTGCGATTGCGCATGCTCTTAACCGTCGGTGCCATGACGATACTGGCAACAGCACTCCGCGCTGCCGTCCCGACGAACATTACCGTCCAGGGCAAACTCACCAACGCATTGGGCGATCCGCTCCCCGGCCCAACATCATTCATTTTTAGGATCTTCAGCGATACGACTGGTGGAGCAGAGCTGTGGCCGGGCGGTGCGGGCGAAATGCAAACCATCACCGTGGCGACGGATGGATTGTGGGTCGGCATGGTCGGCGGCGTCAATCCGCTCAACGAGGCGGTCTTTGCCGACGCTTCGCTGTGGCTTGAGATATCTGCTGGAGGGACTACCCTGCCACGTGTGCGGCTGGCCACCGGACCATTTGCCTTTCGCGTTGCCACAGTGGACGGTGCCTCAGGCGGGAGCATCACGAGCAAAGTGTCGATTGGGTCAGGGCATACTAACACGGGAGCAGAGGCGTTTGTTGCGGGCGAGGACAATGTCGTGACAGGCGACTACGCTGCAATCGGCGGGGGCCAGCAGAATGAAGCAAGCGGCACATTCGCCAGCGTAGGAGGTGGGCGGAGCAACTTTGCAAGCGGACCGTATTCGACTCTCGCAGGTGGTGATCGAAATATTGCGACTGGACAATATTCGGTTGTGGGCGGCGGCCTGCAGGATTCCGCCCTTGGTGATCGATCCACCATAGGCGGCGGACAGTGGAATGTCACGACCGGAACGTGGTCGTCGGTCGGAGGAGGAGGCGCAAACTACGCGACGGGCGCACTTTCGACAATCGCCGGAGGGAATCGAAGCATTGCCAGTGGACCTGCCTCAACCGTGGGTGGCGGAGAGTTCAATCGAGCACGAGGTTCGCACAGCACGGTCGCTGGCGGTGGCTCATCAGCCGCCTCGGATTCCAACTCGGCCGTCGGCAATAATTCAGCAATTGGGGGAGGGCTCCGCAACTCCGCACTCGGCGAAGGCACAGTCATTGGTGGCGGCTACGGTAACACCGCGACCGGGAATCACTCTGTGGTCACTGGCGGCTACCTCAATCATGCTCGCGGACTCGGTGCAGTAGCTTCTGGAATCTATGATTCAGCCAACGGCTATCGTGCAACAGTTTCAGGAGGAGAACTAAACCGCGCCGACACGAATTATGCCACAATCGGCGGCGGCTATGGAAACTACGCCTCAGGTGAATGGGCGACTGTAAGCGGGGGTTTTCAAGATACAGCGAGTGGAAGCCGTGCAACGATAGGTGGCGGGCAATGGAATGTGGCTTCCAATTCGTGGTCGACCGTCGGTGGTGGGGGCGCCAACTACGCGACAGGCCAATTCGCAACCGTGGGCGGCGGCAATCGCAACATCGCGAGTGGTCTCGCAGCCTCAGCTGGCGGCGGAGATTTCGACACTGTTAGTGGAGATTACGCCACAGTACCCGGTGGCAAAGGGAACAAAGCCTCCGGCAACTACTCGCTTGGGGCGGGTCGTCGGGCGAAGGCCCTACACATCGGAGCATTCGTATGGTCCGATTCAAGCAACAGCGATTTCGCCTCGACGGCTCAAGATCAGTTTCTCATCCGCGCCTCCGGTGGCGTCGGCATCGGCATTAATGCACCCGGGGCGCCACTGCATGTATCTGAGGGGAGCGCAGGAGCAGGCACCGCGTACACCAATGCCGTGGCTGCTTTCGAGCGAAATGGAAACGCGTACCTGCATCTTCTGTCACCCGACGCAGATGAGAACGGACTGTTGTTCGGAACACCAGCGGCCAATCTCGGGGGGGCAGTCATCTTCAACTCCAATTCGGTGCCCAGCGGCCTGGAGTTTCGGACCAACACCAACGACTTCGCAGCGGCCATCACAGCTACCGGCAGGATGGGCATCGGAACGTCGACAATTCCCAACATTCTCACGCTGCCAAACGTCGCCAGTGTCGACGGGCGGGGGTTGGCAAATGCCTGGTCTGTCTACAGCTCTCGCCGGTGGAAGACCGACATCCACACAATCGAGAACCCACTGAGTGCAGTCAAGCGACTGCGCGGTGTGACTTATAGACCGAAGGACGGCGGAGACGAACAAATCGGCATGATCGCTGAGGAAGTGGGTGAAGTTGTGCCGCAAGTCGTTCAGTATGAAACCAACGGTGTAGACGCGCAATCGATCGACTATGCACGGCTGGTAGCACTACTTGTTGAAGGCATGAAGGAACAGCAGAAACGCATTGAAGCATTGGAGAGGAAACTGGAGCGGCAGACACCGTAAGGAAATACAGCGGGCGTTGGGGCATAGGCAGATTACAACGACGGAGATTTATGCGAGGGTGAGTGACGACTCATTGCAGTGGGCCGTTGCCTGTCGGACCCTGTAACGGTTAATCGAACTCATATCTTGGGTCAGCCGGTGTTTGGTCGAAACCGACACGCCCAATTACGATGTCAGCCCGGGTATAGTTCTCCCCTTTCATCGGTGAACCGAAGAGTCGTCGTAGCATGGCCAACTGGCCCGTATGAGTCAATGCGTCCGCGACCGGTCCTTGAAATAAACGGGTGAGTTCATATCGGACGGGCCCCGCCGACACAAGCGCTTCGTCGAATGTAGTCAGCGCGGTGAAGAATCGTGCACACTCCTGGTCCCAATCTTGCGGTGTGGACGTATTCCATTTTGGCACGCTGACCACCATACTCAAGGCCCAGTCGAACACGTCTCCCATATGAGCAACGATCTGGACTGGCGTGCTGGACGTTGGCCCCGGACGAAACGTAGCGAATGCTGGGGGTGCACCGCGCATGGTCTTGGCAGTGCGGTACGCCAGCGTGGCTACAGTGTGCCTTAATAGTTCGATATCAGTCATGGACATGGACGGGCTCCTCCGAGCGTATTCTAGCCAGACATGATAAATGTCCTGCCCGGTCGTGGCAATCACTTCTGATGACCCAAGAAGTGGCACGAGGGCATTGGAGCACAGGCAGATTACCACTACCGAGATATATGCCAGCGTGAGTGTCATACTCTGCGCCGAGCGATCGCCAGCAGGTAATGCCTCGCTCCGATTCTCGAATCTTGGCTTATATTATCCTCAATTGACCATCCGCTGATCGTGGCTCTTGGTCTTCCAGTCCGTCGTGTGCTGTTGGAACATCCTTAGGAGGAATACCATGCGTTTGCGCATATTCATCGCCGCCTCTGCCGTAGTATTGCTGAGCACAGTTTCACACTCCGCCGTGCCAACAAGCATCACCGTGCAGGGCAAACTCACAGACACAGTCGGCGTCCCACTGCCAGCGGGAGACAAGAGCTTCGTCTTCCGCATCTTCAATGCGTCCTCTGGCGGCTCGCAAATGTGGCCGCTCCCAGACCCAGACGGCGAACCGCAGACGATTCACACCGACGCCAATGGGCTTTGGATTGGTTTGCTCGGGATTGTGAATCCGCTCAATGCCGCCATTTTCTTTGATCAAGATAGTTGGCTGGAGATCACGGTTGAAGGAACGATACTGCCGCGCACTCGATTGGTCACGGTCCCGCACGCGTTTCGCGTCTCAACAGTCGATGGCGCCGAAGGGGGGACGATTACGAGCAAGGTCTCGATCGGTCCTGCTC
>JBKKDE010000125.1:0-3583 GCA_046708665.1 Candidatus Zixiibacteriota bacterium
GGGGACAATAGCGCCATCGCCCGGTGGATATCGATTCCGGCGGCCATCCCTGTCTCTGTCTCCGACATAGGTTCATCTGCCCCTTGCTCCGCCAGCCATTTTTCTTCGGACTGCTTACCGCGCGACGCATCCTTCATGAGATTGGTCGCGATCTTGTAGAGATACGACCGGCATTCGGCATCGCTCAGCTTCGACGGGGCCGCGCGCAGAAACCGGAAGAATGATTCCTGTACGTGATCTTCGCATTGGGCTCGGTCGGTCACCATTCGATGCACATAGCTCCATAGTCGCGGATACATCTCTTGATACAACGCCCGAAACCGGGTCTCATCCATCATGTGGCCCGGCTCCGGTGTTCGAGGTTAGCTCGCGCAAAGATTCACGCGTCCAACGATTCGTCTTTCTTGCCCGACTCGCCGCCGAGCAAATGTGTCATGATGCCGGCGGCAATGAATCCGACCGCCAAGCCGAACGCCATCTTCCCCCAATACCGCAGTTCGTTGTGCTTGCCGATGATGTTCGGATCGGTCGAGTTGTCGTAGAGCGGCGCGCCGCTCATGAAACCGTAACCCACTGCAAACAACAAAGCCGCGACAATGAACATGCGAAGTGCGACCTGTTTGGCGTTGACGCCATTCACGCCGCTGTCCTTCAGCAGCGTCTTGCCCTCGGTGCTCTTCACAAAGTCGACGAATTCTTTTGAATCGCCAAACTTGTCGACCAACTTGCCGAACATTTCCAGCTTGCGGGCATTGACCTGTGTGCGGACTTGATAGCGTTTGTACAGCAGGTACAGTATCCACCCAATCAGAGCCAGGACCCCGATCATCATGATCGCTTCCTGGATAAACATGACTCCGGTATCGCTCATCTGCGTAATCCTCTCTGGTTCGGAAATGACCATATCGCTCTACCCGTCCTTTCAATGAGTAGAACGCGCGCGCCTCCCCTTGGTAAACAGCAGGAGTCCGAACCCGTGGGAAAGGTCTATCTGGACGTGTCTTTGCCGGCACCGGCAACTGGGGCCATCTCGTGGTCCATCCGACGGATATCCCACTGTGGCTGTGCAACTTCCGCCCCGCGCCGCAGCGCGGCTAAGAGTCCGCCATCAGCGTAGTCGGTTTCGCACAGATAATATGGGGAGGCGTAGAAGTCGTTCGGAAACGAGGAAATGACTGTGCTGCGCTCTCGCAATTGGCGTTGTAAACGAGCGGTCGCAACTCCTAAACCGCGCGGACGAATGCTGGCCAAATCCTGATCGTCGACAATCACTTGATCCAGATGGTCCGACGTCACGATCAAGTTCATGGACTGGGGCGACGCCACCAAGAGTCGGACCCAACGGACGGAGTCACCGGTTGCGAGTGAAAAGATCGGCGTGTCGTAACACCCGACCGGGCCCGCCGCAATGTCGTCGCTGTGAGTCTTGACATGCTCTGCCACCTGATCGACTCCGGTGGACAGCCGATTGCATTCCCCCGCATCAAAAGCCCTCACCTGCAACCCAACGAGAACCAGGATGAGTGACGCGAATGCCAATTTGGGCACTTGGCCGGACCGGTCAATCTTTTGCAGAAACTCGTGAACCCGCCAGCCCGCCAGGCAGAATAGTATCGCCGCCGCAGGAGCAAACATTCTCGCCGCTCGTGGCCAAAACACGAGACTAAAGCCAAGAACAATTGTCGCGGCCACAACCAACATTCGAGTCGCGATCGGGGCCGCTGGCGATGTGTTATCCGATCGCGATCCGACACGTGCCAGTATCGGTTCATGCAGCGCCCAAGCAATGAACCAGATTCCACCCAACACCCAAAGAAAGATGGGGAAATTCCATGACAGGTCGAACCGAAACGCCTCAATTCTTAGTGGGCCCGACACGTACCCCGTTACAGAACGGAGATACAAGTTGTTCGTCAACGCTACAAGTCCGACTACTGCGCTCATCCACATCAGAATTAGGATGAAACGGTCGATCGCGCTCACTAACGCGATCGGGAGATTGCGCTTCCAGTCATTCGCCCAACTCTGCCTCGCCGCGAGGGTTTCCAGGATGAACGCAACAGCGACACAAAATGGCGCCCACTTGTAGTCGGTGACCGCTAACAATCCGCACAGTACGCCGGGTATGATGCGCGACTGATTGAGGAGTCGGTGCATTCGACCGCCAGAGTCATAGAAGAGCGCAAGTAGCATCCAAAGTGTCATCGATTGGATGGTCGGGTTCGCCATTGAGATGTATTTGTGTGTGAAAGGAAGCGCAGTTAGTGCGGCAGCATACGCCAGATATCCTGGCCAGCCGAATCCCCGGTTCCCGCGGAAGAGCGGAGTCATTGCTGGAGCGACGAGCACAATCAAGAACCAGAAGATTCCCCAGGCCAGGACCGCATCGGTGCCTATGACGCGATAGAGCACCCAGGAAGGGAGGGCGTAGCCGTATTTGAGAATTCCATATTCGCCGACTACCGCCGAGTCCCCCGTAACAAATCCATCGTTCTGGATCCCCTGTATCAGAGCCGCACAGTCCCAAAATCGCGCGACATAATTCCCCCAAGGAAGAGACGTGAGCAGCTGTACTCCAGCGACGGCTACGCACACACCGCTGAGGCCAGCGATCGCACCGCTTAGAATTCTGCGGGTTGACTCCGTACCCGGCATCACATTCTCCGCCAGGAAGGCAACCCTGAGCCATAATCTATGGCTTGGGCAATGCCTTCGTTGGAACACAATTCGGATGCAAGTGTAGAGACGATGCACTAAGCGCCGATGATATTCGGCGTACTCGTTACGACCGGAAATCTACTACAAATCCGAGATTTGGCAAGCCCTACTCACGGGGCGCCACGGTCCAGTATTCGCCCTAAAGTCTGTTCGGTGACGTGCCGATACGTCTTTAGTGCGGATCACAGTTACGCAAGGCGCCGCACTCTTCGCCGGGTACGACGGGCAACTTCACCAACACGGGAAGGCTGCAAGACACGATGCACATTCAGCGGATTCAATATGCGCGTGTCCCGCAGATACGCCTCTTGAATCACAACTTTCGCCCCGAGCGCAAGCATTTGGTCGTGACATTGGATGTCGAGGGCTACCAGCCGCCATCCACCAACGACTTCCTGACAATCTACCACGGCCTATCCGATCTCTTTCCTACTCTTCACAGGCACTCGTGCTGCGAAGAGTGGGAGAACACACCGCTCTTCCTGAATGAAGAAGAGGGAGTCGCGATTAAGTGGGTGAACGAGCCTGCCGATGTCGCGCATTTGGTTGAGCATGTGATCGTGGATATGCAGTGCGCGATCTCGGGTATGCGCATCTGCTCGGGTATTACCTGCGGGCATCGTACTCCGGAGAACCGTTTCGATCTCTTTGTGGAGTGCGAAGACCCGAAAGTCGGCGCCTTTACGGCCCACTTCGCGGCGTATCTCGTTGCTGCGATGTTTTCCAAGCCACGCCTCTCGCACCGCTACCGCGACATCGTAACGACTGCCGGGATGATCGCCAATGGTCAGAGTGGCTTTCACGACAGCTGCGAACTCGCCCAGCGGATGCGCTGGTCCAACGCGCATGGACACTGGGTCTACAC
>JBKKDE010000126.1:0-6060 GCA_046708665.1 Candidatus Zixiibacteriota bacterium
AGTCAGGTGTCGGAGCGCTGGATGTGACAACCGCTTCACCAGCCACAGTAGTTACATATGCAAGAGTCGGGGTTGACGACTTCTTCGCGTTATCAGCCACCGCCTTTGCTTCATCAATCGAATCGAATGGTTCGGGTATGAGAATGTGTACGCCAAGCTCATCGAGCTTCTCGGCCTGCAATTGACTGCTGCCTTCGGCCATCTTCTTGCGCGTCTTGTCCAACTCGGCGCGCAATGCTTTCAGATCGGCGGCGAGGGCTTCGACACGTTCCAGCATTTTGTCCGGGGATGTCTTGAGCAACTCCGACGCCTTCTTAACCGCGTCTTCATCGGCGCGCGCCTTCTCATACGCGGCCTCACCGGTTATCGCCTCGATACGTCGCACACCGGCGGCAACTCCAGTTTCAGAGATCAGACGAAAGAGGCCGATCTCGCCGGTTGAGCGTACATGCGTCCCACCGCATAATTCGTTGGAGTAATCGGCGATCTTCACGACACGAACTGTGTCGCCATACTTCTCGCCGAATAGTGCCGTGACACCATCAGCAATCGCCGTCTTGTAGTCAGTCCAGTACGGTGTGACTGGTGTATTGGCCAACACTGCCGTATTAACCTCGGTCTCGATCTTATCGATTTGTTCTCTTGTCAGTGGACCTGGGTTGGAAAAGTCGAATCGCAAGCGGTCGGGAGCGACCAGTGAACCGGCCTGCAATGCGTGTGTCCCGACGTACATATGTAGAGCCTTGTGTAACAAATGTGTCGCCGTGTGATTGCGTTGAATCATGCTGCGGCGATCAGCGGCGACTTTCGCGGCCACACTTTGACCTACGTATTTCCTCGGATCTCCAGACCGTGCCCGTCCATGGTGAACGATGGTCTTGTCGGCTTTCTCCATCCACTCGACGTTGAACGCAAAACCCTCCGACCCGACAATCTCGCCCGTGTCGTCAATCTGACCTCCGGATTCCGCGTAGAAAGGCGTCTGGTCGAGCACGATCGATGCACCGTCTTCTGATACCCAGAGAACTGTCGCATCAAGCGTAACCATGTCGTAGACAAATTTTGATTCCAACCCCAAACCGATGGCCTTAGAAACCCCCTGGTCCTTGAACCCAGTCTGTGCTCGCGAACGATCGCGCTGTTCATTCAAGGCGTTCTCGAATCCGGCAGCGTCGACACTCAGACCCGATTCACGCGCGAGCACTTCAGTGAGATCCAACGGGAATCCGAACGTATCATAGAGCTTGAAAACTTCGACTCCAGGGATCACACCCTTCTTCGCCAATTTCTTGGCTTCTTCGAATCGCTGCAATCCCGCATCCAAAGTCTCCGCGAAACGCGACTCCTCCGATTCAATCACATGTGCAATGTGGTCGCGACGCGTTTTCAACTCGGGGTACGCATCGCCCATGACTTCGATCACCACATCAACAAATCGATGCAGGAACGGGCCGTGGTATCCGAGCGACTTTCCATGACGCGCGGCACGACGCAGGAGTCGACGCAGCACATACCCCGCGCCTTCATTCCCCGGCATACCACCATCAGCGATAGTGAATGTCAATCCGCGCAGGTGATCGGCGCAGACTCGATGCGGAATTCCCTTCTCTCCTGCTTCATACCTGACACCGCTATCCTCGGCAAATGCGCGGATGATCGGCTGGAAGAGATCAGTATCGTAATTGGTGAATTTTCCCTGAACCACTGCCGCGAGACGCTCGAAACCCATACCTGTATCAACCGACGGCTTGGGCAGCGGCACTGTTTTACCATCGGCGCTGCGATTGAACTGCATGAAGACGAGATTCCAAATCTCGAGATAACGATTGCAGTCGCAATTGACCGTGCACGTCGGCTTGCCGCATCCGAATTCTGGACCGAGATCGTAGTGCAGTTCCGAACACGGTCCGCACGGGCCGACATCGCCCATCGACCAGTAGTTCTCTTTGTCGCCAAAACGGCGAATTCGATCCTTCAATTCCGGTGCAATCTTCTTCCAAAGATTCTCTGCTTCGTCATCAGTTGTGTAAACTGTCGCCCACAACCGTGACTTGTCCAACCCCGACGTCTTGGTCAGGAATTCCCAGGCATACGTAATCGCCTCTTCCTTGAAATAGTCGCCAAATGAGAAGTTGCCCAGCATCTCGAAAAACGTGTGATGCCGTGGAGTGACGCCGACGTTTTCCAGGTCATTGTGCTTGCCCGACACGCGGAAGCACTTTTGCGACGTAGTTGCCGTCTTGTACGGCCGAGTGTCCTGCCCGAGGAACACCAGCTTGAACTGGTTCATACCGGCGTTGGTGAACAAAAGCGACGGATCATCCTTGATGATCAAGGACGACGACGGCACGATGGCATGCCCATGCTGGCCAAAATAGTCGAGGAATGTCTTCCGTATCTCAGATGCTCTCATAGGTTTCCTATCGTCAAATCAGACCGATAAGAAACGGATTTTCCTGAGGTGAATCAAGTCGTAGGGGCGTATTGAATACGCCCTTTTGCGTGTACGCTCATGAGCCGATTTCCAAACCGTGGGAGAATTCAAGCGTTGAATCGGGTCAGCGCGATCGAGCAAGGGCGTATTCAATACACCCCTACGACCATTGTGGGAAATCACTGGCGAGCACAGCACGGATGTCCTCATAGGCAAAGCCACGACGCGTCAGAAATCCGAGCAGTCTTTGCTTCACCTTCTGTTTGTCGTCATTGCCTGCCTGCATTCGCCCCAGTCGCGATTCGATCAAATCCCTCAAAGCATTGCGCTCATGCTCCGACTTGTATCGCGAGAGGGCATCTGCGGCCTGCGAATCACCGATGCCCTTCTGCCGAAGCTCAAACGCCAGCGCCGCTTTGCCGCGTGGAGATAAGCGTCGCCGTGTCTCAACCCACGCCGAGGCAAACCGCGTGTCGCTTTGAAGTCCCTCTTTCTCGATTCCATCCAAGACAAACTCAATCGCATCGGCCTCGAATGACTTTCGTTTGAGAGCTGACCGCAGTTCAGAGCGCGAGCGTTCCCGACGCGCGAGAAGTCCAATGGCGGCCTCGCGCACGGCAATCATGGAGAGTTGTTGGAATTGTTCGGGAGACAGATCCTCGCCCTCGTTGACCTTCAGTGCCAGGATCGACTTACGCGACAACTCGAATGCGTACTTCTCATCGATATAGACTCGGAGTTTTCCCGGGCGGGCAGGATGGGAGTCGAGTTTGGTGAGTTTCAGTCGACTTTCCATTAACGGTGCATACCTTAGTCGTTGAAGCCTATTGTCTCAACGCCTGGGAACTCGGGCTTTGGTGCTACTAGGAGACTCTTGGCTTCCATCGCGGTTCGTTGGTTCACACCCATCACAAGATGGGCTGGGGCATCTGGCCGCACTCGAGTCGTGGAATGACCCGATGTTGCCCACAAGGCTATCGTCCTCGTGAAGGGGAAGGATACGATTAAGTCTCTCTGGGGGTCGTGAGTGCGCCCCTCTTCGAATGCAGCGCTGATTTTGCGAACGGGACTATCGGAGGTAATGAAGAAATCTGGTGACACTGAGTGAATTATCGTCCATCCCATCCCTGCCAGAGTGTTGGCACCATCTACCCCTGCCGCGACAGCCATTCGTATTGCCAAAGGACGCGAGTGGTACACGGCGGTCTGCTCTTCTAGGTATTCCCGTACCGACAGTGTAGCTGGTACAGGCTTGCCATCTATTCTTCGGAGTTCGGATCGAATCTGGGCCCATTGCGATGGATTTGAAGCCAGTCTCTTCACTTCGGTTGTTACATACGATTCGGTCTGTTCCTTGAGATCCGATTGTACCTCAGCGTGAGTAGTTGGCAATCGCTGCATGAACATCGTCACATACAGTGCGACTAGTGCGCGATCCTCATTAGATAGTGGCTTCTGAGGCATGATCGACTCTCGTAGGACTCTGATGTACGCGTCCTCCAGCTGCGAGAACCAGTGCTCCAGGTCATGATTTACAGTCCCGTCAGCGAGAATGATGGAGTAGTAGTCCGGCTTTGTCGCCACTTTTTTGGGTGCTCTTTTCCTCCACCTTCCATCGCCGATCTTGCGAATCCAGACGTATGGCTCCCGAGAATCCTCCGACTCGGGGTCGACAAAGCACTTCAAGTACGACCTCGGGAGAAAGTGCTGATCCACAGGCTCTGACTCCCCCTACCGCCTCTTCCCCACCACTTCCATCTCCTCAACCACGGGAGGAGGCGCTACGACAGCCCGCACCAATCCCAGCTTCTCGCGCACTTCCTTGTTCAATTTCTTGAACATCTCGGGATCACCTGTCAATGTTGCGATCGCCTGCTCACGACCCTGGCCGATGCGCAATTCGCCGTAGGAGTACCAAGAGCCGGATTTCTCGATGATGTTCTCTTTCGCCGCCAAGTCCAACAGATCGCCCTGACGGGAGATTCCCTCGCCATAGATGATGTCGAACTCCGCCTCACGGAACGGCGGCGCGACTTTGTTCTTAACGATTTTCACCCGCGTACGCGCTCCGCGCACCAGATCGCCGTCTTTGATTGCCGCAATCTTGCGGATGTCCATACGGACTGTGGCGTAGAATTTGAGCGCGTTGCCGCCGGTCGTGGTTTCGGGATTGCCGAACATTACGCCGATTTTCATGCGGATCTGATTGATAAAGATGACGGAGGTCTTCGATTTGGAGATTGTGCCGGTGAGCTTGCGCAACGCCTGCGACATGAGACGCGCCTGCAATCCCATCTGCGGATCGCCCATCTCACCTTCGATTTCAGCACGGGGCACCAATGCGGCGACCGAGTCGACAACGATCACATCAATTGCGCCAGAGCGGACAAGCGTCTCAGTGATCTCCAATGCCTGCTCGCCGGTATCGGGCTGTGAAATCAGAAGGTTTTCAAGATCAACTCCCAGCTTACGCGCATACGTCACATCAAGAGCATGCTCAGCATCAATAAATGCCGCGACACCGCCTGTACGCTGAGCTTCGGCGACAATCTGTAGTGCGAGCGTGGTCTTACCGGAAGATTCCGGACCATAGATTTCAATCACGCGTCCGCGCGGAATGCCACCAACACCAAGCGAGTGATCCAGTGAGATCGAACCAGTTGAGATTGTCTCGACTGTCGGGTCGGCTGTCTCGCCACCCAACCGCATGATCGAGCCCTTGCCGAACTGACGTTCGATCTGCATCACCGCCGATTCCAATGCGCGCTTCTTGCCATTCTCCGGCGGAGCCGGAACTCTGATTTCCGCTGTCTTTGCCATCTCTATCCCTCTGCATGCCCGTCTATGGGCGGTTCATATTTCTGGGTCGGAGGCGCGAGGCGCCGATCATGCTACGTCGGAGTAATAATGTAGAGTTCGTTTTTCGACGCAAGCAGAAAACTGAACATTCGTACAGTCTTTTTTCATCTGCTTGATATGCAATGAGTTATGAATGGTTCCGACCGTCATTCAGTGCTTTTATGCAGACAGTCGCACTGATTCCAGGATCGAATACTCTGCCCCTTTCGAGTTCAAAATAGACTTCATCAATTCAATACTTCCGACTCGTATCGACCCGGAATCATACGGCATCTGCGACACCGCGTTCATCAACCGATCAACCGGTGTTGGCTCACGGAATCGCGCCAACGTGACATGCGCCGAAAACTCGCGCTCCTCGCGCGCGAACCCCAGCGGTGAGACCGCACGATCGATCTCTCTCGCCAGAGTCTTCAGCGTTTCAAGTCCCGATTCAATTCCGATCCATAAGACCCGCGCCTTGCGTTCATTCGGATAGACTCCGAACCCGCCCAATTGCATGTCGAATGCGTTTGCATGGGATGCGGCCATCGTGATCGCACCGCGGATCGGCAGGACTTGCTCCGGCGAAATCTCATCTAGGAATTTCAATGTGAGATGAAAATTTGAGCCCGGCACCCACCGCGCCGGTGGCCCGACCGGACGCAGTCGTTCGACGATGGAATCGATGTCTGACTTGATCGGATCTGGCAGATTGATGGCGATAAACGAACGCATCCTGGTTCCAAGTGAGGGTCAGCCCCCTAGCACGCCGAGCAACCGCATTC
>JBKKDE010000127.1:0-4921 GCA_046708665.1 Candidatus Zixiibacteriota bacterium
GAACGCGACGAAGCCCCTATGCTCTATATCGGGGAACGTGTCGGCACCGGCAAAGGGCCGGCCGTGGATATCGCTCTCGATCCGCTGGAGTGCACAAACTCAGTGGCCTACGCGCGCCCCAATGCCCTCGCTGTAGTGGCCATGGCCGCCAAAGGGCATTTCCTGCATGCTCCCGATACGTACATGGAGAAGATCGCAGTGGGCGAGGATGCCCGCGATGCCATTGATCTGCGTAAGTCTACAGCCCAGAATTTGCACGACATTGCCGACGCGCTCGGAATGCCGGTCCAGAATCTTACCGTAGTCATTCTTGAACGCGAGCGTCATAGCGATTTGATCGCCGACGTGCGCAAGGTCGGTTGCCGAATACAGTTGATTGCAGACGGAGACGTTTCTGCCGCCATTGCGACAGCGTTGCCGGACACGGGCGTCAATGTTCTGATGGGGACAGGTGGCTCACCAGAGGGCGTTCTGGCTGCCGCTGCTTTGCGATGTGTCGGTGGAGCGTTGCAGGGACGCCTTAAGCCACGGAATCAGAAGGAAGTCGAGCGCGCCAAGACCATGGGCGTCGAGGACATCAACAAAATCTACACCGAGGACGAGTTGGCCATGGGCGACAACATCATGTTCGCCGCAACCGGTGTCACCAACGGCGATATGCTCAGGGGCGTCCAGTTCACGCCTGATGGCGCCACGACCCACTCGATCGTCATGCGATCGCTGACACGCAGCATTCGTATTATCGAAACGCGCCATTCTTCGCAGCGCGGAACAGCATTCTCGCATTACCGCGAGGAGTAAAGGGCGCAAGTGCGCCTTGGAGGATAGAAGCCCCAGGGGACCGATCCACACACAGCCCGAGCGTTGGACAACAACGCCCGGCGGGAAGGGAGACGGCCATGCCGGTACGAGTGACAGCGCGTCATTGTGAACTGACCAACGAGATTAAGCAGCACATCGAAAATCGGTCACAGCACTTCGAAAAGTTTTATCAGAATATCGTGGATTTGCATTGGACCATTGAAGTGGACAAACACAGAAATATCGCCGAAACTTCGGCTCATGTGCACGGCACGACACTTACCGGGCACGCCGAGGGTGCAGACATGCGGAGCGCCATCGACGCCGCGGCTGAAAAGATGGAAGCCCAATTGCGCAAGCATAAGGAGCGCGTGAAAGAGAAGGATCCGCGCGCAATCGCTGAAGCCAAGTCGGCCGCATTCCGAAATGGTAGTCCTGCGGCCGAATAGCGCCGCACAGGGGGCAGCATGGCTGCAGTAACAATCGAACGCCTGCTGGAGGACCGTCGCGAGCAATTCGACCTGACGATTCTGGGAGGGCGCGCTGGTCTCAAAAAGCAAATCAACAACGCCGAAATTCACCGGCCCGGACTTGCTCTGTCGGGATACGTTGAGCGATTCCCGCACTCCCGTACACAGGTAATGGGGGAGACTGAGATGGCGTATTTGGCGTCGCTCAGTGCCACGCAACGCCGCGACGTCCTCGATGCACTGTATCAAACCGGTATCCCGCTCGTAATTCTCACGAAGAATCAAACAGCGCCGGCTGAAATGGAGGAAATGGCGGAGAAGTATCAGACGCCGCTTCTGGGCACACGCCTCTCGACAACAGAATTCATCAACCGGCTCTCAGTCTATCTCGATGTGCGTTTCGCTCCCACCACGCAGTTGCACGGCACTCTGGTCGACGTGTACGGCGTCGGCCTATTGTACACAGGAAAGTCGGGCATCGGAAAATCCGAAGTCGCGCTCGATCTTATTGAACGCGGCCATCGGTTGGTCGCCGACGATGTCGTCCGCATCACGCGGCGAGCTCCACAGGTAATCATCGGTACTGCCGGCGAACATCTGGGTCACCACATGGAGATTCGTGGCATCGGCATCATCAACGTCGAAAAGCTCTTCGGCATTCGATCGGTTCGATTGCAAAAGCGCATTGAAGTCGAGGTGCGGTTGGACTTTTGGAGAGGTGACGTCGAGTACGAACGTCTGGGATTGGAAGATATCTACACGACAATTCTCGGTGCTGAGATTCCATTGGTCACGATACCCCTCTCGCCGGGCAAGAACATTACTGTCATCTCTGAAGTTATCGCGATGAACCACATGCTCAAGGTCTACGGCGTGCACACCCCCCGCGAATTCTCCCGCGCACTCAGTGAGGAGATGATGCGCCGTCACGCGACCGCGCAGTACCTCGAATCCGATACCGAGTAACAAATCCGCTGGAACAGCGCCTCAGGAATCCGATACAAGTAAGGAAGAGCCGGGGAGCGGTCGATACTCTCGACCACGAACGGCCCTGGGTCGGAGGGGATTCGATTGGACAGTTCATCACGTGCGGAATTCAAGGTCGGCGCGACTGTCTTGGTCGCGTTGTTCATCCTTGTCGCCGGACTGCTCTGGCTCAAGGGGTTTCGTCTCGAACGCAGCCGCTATACCCAGGAAGTCTGGTTTCCCAACATCGGCACATTGTCCGTCGGTGATCCTGTGTCGATCTCTGGTGTGAATAAAGGCAAGGTGTCGGCGATTGATCTGCACGATGGTGGGGTCAAAGTCGGAATCCAATTGGCCAATGACGTCGTCCTACGAGCGGATGCCGCATTCACAATCAAGAACGTCGGTCTCATGGGTGAGCGGTTCATTGATGTGCGAACCGGCAGTCTTCCTGACGTCCTCCCAACCGGGGTGATCGCAGGCGGAGATTACGACACGGGCATTCCCGAAGTGATGGGACTGATGGGTCGCATGACCGAAGATGTTCGTGATCTGGTCACTGCAGTGCGGTCAACCATTGGCGCCGACACAACCCTTCAGCGGATCGCCGCGATTACGGCCAGTCTCGAACAAGTGGCGCGTCAGACCTCGGACTTGATTCAACGAAACCAGACGGGTATCGACCACGCAGTGGCAGATTTTGGGGCCGCAGCCAAGAGTCTGCGTACGACGGTGCAGGACAATCAGTCTGTCATTTCACAGTCGGTCCATCGGATTGACAGTGCCTCGGCCAAACTCTCGTCGTTCGCGGACCGCCTCGATTCACTGGCGAGGTCTGCCCATCAAGTTGTGAGCGACTTTCAGATCGGTGATGGAACCTTGTCTCGGCTTGTTCACGATGATCAGTTGCTTCGGCGGTGGGAGGCCACAGCCCTCGAGATCGATGAGCTGGTCCGCGACATCCGAAGCAATCCGAAAAAGTATCTGAAAGTCGATGTGCGTCTCTTCTAACCACTCGCCGTACTTGCTTTTTCCCCACAGCAGAAGAAAAAGGCCAACATTGCCCGGTGCGAGCCGTTAGATTGTCTCCGGCGCGCGTGCGCCGCATAGGAGTCATTCCACCAATTGCCTCTATGTTCCAGCGGATACGTTTCGTCGGCCCGTACCTCAAGCGCTACCAGCGGTATTTCTGGTGGGGGCTGGCCGCGATTATTACCACAAACGCCCTCGAGCTTATCTCGCCACTAATACTTCGGCGCGCGATCAATCGTATCGAACACGGCGGCGACGCTTCGCTTCTATGGTGGGATGCCGCCCTCATCGTACTACTCGTCCTGGGCTCCGGTATTTTCCGCTTCATCGTCCGACGTACAGTAATTTGGGCATCGCGGAAGATTGAGTATGACATCCGTGGAGACATGTTTGCGCACATCCTGACGCTTGACGGCTCATTCTACGACAAGACACCGACAGGGGATATCATTACACGTGCTTCTTCTGATGTCGAGCAAGTGCGCATGATGATCGGCCCCGGGATCATGCAAGGTGTTAACACCTTGGTCGTGGCCCTGATCGCGGTGCCTCTCATGTTTCATCTGGACTGGCAGATGGCGCTGTGGGCGTTGACCCCGCTACCGTTTCTGGCCATCATTACAAACCTGCTTGGCGGTGTCGCGCACCGTCGCCTGATGGCGATCCAGGAGAAGTTTTCTGCACTCTCGGCGTCCGTGCAGGAGTCGTTCGCCGGAATTCGTGTGCTGCGCGGGTTTTCGCGCGAAAGGGATCGGAGTCGGCGGTTTGCGCGCGACAGCCATGAGTATTTCGCGCTCAACATGCGCCTGATCAAAATGTATGGCGCCTACATGCCGCTTCTGACATTTCTATCGAGCGCCGCCGTGATCGTCGTGCTGTACGTTGGTGGAAAAGGAGTGATCGAGGGGCGTCTCGACCTCGGAACGCTTGTCGCGTTCTCAGTCTACCTCGGTATGTTAATCTGGCCAATGATCGCACTCGGCTGGGTTGTCTCACTGTATCAACGCGGTGTCGTTTCCATAGAACGGCTGACATCGATCTTTCAAACGCAGTCAACGATAGTCGATCCAACTACTGCGCAAGGGAAGGCCGTGCCGCGCGGACCACTGGAGTTTCGGCATCTGTCATTCGCCTACGGGCAGAGTGGACCCGTTTCGTCGGACGGCGACAGTCGTGGTCGCGATTGGGCACTCTATGATGTTTCATTCGTCATCAACCCGGGTGAGACCGTGGCCATCGCGGGGCCAACCGGCTCAGGTAAATCGACTGTGGCACAGCTTCTGTGGCGGCGCTATGCGGTCCCGGATCACACGCTCTTTCTGGGTGGTGTCGACGCCAACACTGCGACCCGAAGCGAATGGCGCTCTCGGATCTCAATGGTTCCGCAAGAGCCTTTTTTGTTCTCAGACACCTTGCGCGCGAACATCAATTTGACGGGACATGCCGGGTCAGAGTCAGACATCGATCGTCTGGCACAAGATTCCGCTCTCGCCAAAGACGTCGAGGAATTTCCGAAAGGATTCGACACGATTGTCGGCGAACGTGGTATTACTCTTTCCGGCGGACAGAAGCAGCGCGTCACGCTGGCGCGCGCGCTCGCTGCCGATGCCGATGTGCTGGTTCTGGATGACGCCTTCAGCGCCGTCGATGCC
>JBKKDE010000128.1:0-3218 GCA_046708665.1 Candidatus Zixiibacteriota bacterium
TCTTAGGGTCGCGCCCTTCGGCGACGACGCGCAGGCAGAGGTCGCGGTCGGTGACCACGCCTACCAGCTTTCCTCCGCTACCTTGCTGAACCACCGGCAGAATGCCCGTGTTTTGCTCAGCCATCTCCCGCGCGGCGGCTTCGGCCGTGTCCTCAGGAAAACAAACAACCGGGTCATGATGCATGATTTCGCAGACTTGCATATAGATGCTCCTTCTCGCGGTCAAATGGTCGCGTGCGATCAGGCAACTGCCTGCTTCGTTTTTGGTGCCGCTTCTTTAGGCACGAAGATCGTTAAGACGCCTTCATGCAGATTCGCTGTCGCCTTGTCGGGCGTCACTTTGGCCGGCAGCATAAGAGTCCGGAAGATGTCACGATAGTCGCGCTCGTCCGTCGCTACTCCCTCGACGCTAAACTGCACTATCTTTTCTTTGTGCCCGGTGATGTAGATGCGGTCTGCTTCCACTTTCACATTTAGGTCGCGTTCACTAAAGCCCGGGACCTCTACCCGCACCATGATCTCGTTTCCCTTCTCCGCGATCTCACAAGGGACCTTGCGGAAGAGTTCAGCTTCCGCCGTCAGCCAATCTTGCAGATCGTGACCGTCCTGATAGCCACATTGGGCAAACAATTCAAAGGCGCGACTGGCGATCATTTGGGAAATGTTCTTCAGCTGTTGACGATAAGCATCCCCCTCCGTAAGGGGTGCGATTGCAGGGCGCCTCTTTTCCAGTTGTAACTTCGACTTGATGTTCATATGCCTACTCCTTTCATATAGCGGCCGTCCCTTGCTACACTGCGGCCGGTTGCGACGCCAATCCAACAACTACCTCAGCGTTAAATGTCTTCGGGGTCACGATGGCACGGCCTACCAGGCATAACGATTCGCTCTTGCGCAGCACCCGCTCGGCCAAGGGACGGAGCTCTCCGTCGGCGATCGTCAGCCTGGCTTGGATCCGGATCGCTTTGAATTGGAAGCCGGATGAGGTCTGCATAATCTCGCCGTCCACTGTCACTTCAAGGTCTGTGTAGGGCAGCTTGGAATAGGTTGCAATCGCCTGAAAGGTGGTGGTGAAGCAGCTTGCCAGCGCAGCCAGCATCAGCTCTTCCGGGGTCCAGCGTCCGGGTTCACCACCGAAGTTGACCGGAGCTGCGAAGTGAATGGCGGTGGGCACCTGATTGGACCTGGCGATGCCTGCCTTGCCAGAGGCCCACCATGCTGACACCTGATATTCATGATGCTGTTTCATGCGCTTCTTCTTCATCTGAGATTGACTCTACCCCGCGAGCCTGGCGATCGCTGTGACAACTGTTACCTCCGAAGGTGAAACCCATCACATTCCAATTCGTTCGAGCAAACACTTCAAGTGAGGTCCGAAGCCCGGTAGAAATTCTGTTTCTTTAACCATTGCTGCTGGGCTTCCTTCGCCTGCAACTCAGTGATGGTCCGGATCAACCAGTGGCGGAAGACAAGTTTGAGATCGTCCAGGGTTCCCCAGCGGTAAAGTGTCTCCAGTGTCTCCCCGACGGAATTGAAGGGAATATGCCTGCAAGGCACTGCCGTCACCCGATGGCGTATGGGCACAAGCTGGATCAACTCGCATTCGCTGCAGGAACGCGATTGGGTCACATCATTCATGTTCGGGCAGGATGGTGAATCCTCGAAGATCAACGGAACCTTCCAGGGAGTCCGAGGGGAGGCCTTATATCCTCCGGTCTCAAAGGAAGACCAACTCGCTCTGCAGCAGCTTAATGAGGTTCTGAGTGCTCTTGCGCATCTGACTTTTCCTCCTTGTGATCCAACATTAGGCTGATGGCGACAGGACAGCGGTGTTCCGCATCACATCGCTTGGTGACTTGCATCACAGGAAGGGTGATAGAATCACCGCGAAAGCACGGCATCGCATATGAACGTCCCCTATGGGCTGAACATCATCGAGAACTGCCTCACCTGCAAGTTCCGCGAGGATCGGCTCTTCTGCAACCTGGCGCCTGCAGCGCTCAAGAAACTGTCTTCGATCAAATCCACCGCCATGTATCCGAAGGGTGCGTTGCTTTTTATCGAAGGGCAACTGCCCCGGGGGATCTTCATCCTCTGCCAGGGGAAGGCCAAACTCACCACATCATCCAAGGATGGCAAGACCATTATCCTGAAGATCGCGGAGGCGGGAGAAGTGCTGGGGCTAAGCGCGACCGTTTCGGGCCGTCCGTATGAAGTCAGCGTGGAAATGATGGAGCCGGCTCAGGCCAATTTCATCGCGCGCGACCACTTCCTGAGTTTCCTGCGGGAGCACGGTGACGCTGCCCTGCGCGTGGCCGAGCAACTCAGCGAGAACTATCATTCAGCCTACAATGAGATCCGCATGTTAGGTTTGACGACCTCGGCATCGGAAAAGCTCGCTAAGCTCCTGCTGGAGTGGTCGTCTGATGCGGGCAGCGCCAAGGGGTCCTTACGACTTAAGGTCACTCTGACCCATGAAGAGATCGCGGAGATGATCGGAACTTCGCGCGAGACTGTGAGCCGCCTTTTCTCTGACTTCAAGAAAAGGCAACTGGTGGAGGTCAAAGGTTCGACGCTCACCATTCGAAACAAGCCAGCCCTGCAGCGTATCCTGCGATCGTAGCTAGCTCCCTTTTCAGGAAATGACTAGTCACAAAACCCTGTGATGCCCGTCGCAGACTTCTTTTCGACGCCCCCCGCAAAATCGTATCCAGCGACAAGTGACCATGTCCCATGACTCCCGTGTGGGCCAAACTTCCTGGGTTCGATCTGTCAAGGTGTGCAATCTATATCAGACGCCCGCTAGGTAAGGGATAGACAATAGGCGGTTGCCAGCGCCAGGTCTCGCATGATGAGTAAGAAGAGTGAGGTCGCAATGAGTAGTACCAGCGTGGTCCGACGGTCGCTGTTCCTCATCTGCTGGTTGGCGTTTTTCTGTTTGTATTTGGCCCTGGCCGCCGCGCCGGGCGCGCAGGATAAGCAGACTCCTCCTTCGACCCAGGGCAAACCGCCTGACCTATCTGGCTATGTCGGCAGCGAGACCTGCCTCACTTGCCACGAAGAAGAAGGAAAACGTTTCAGCAGGACGCCGATGGGAAAGGCGTTCGCCCATCCCAAAACGGAAACCGAAAAGCTGGTTGCGAGAGCTGCCACGGTCCTGGAAAAGTACACGCGGAAGCGGGGACCAAGGAGACTGTGGCTGTACGGTTCCTCTCCGA
>JBKKDE010000129.1:0-2890 GCA_046708665.1 Candidatus Zixiibacteriota bacterium
GGATAATAATCAACCATAGCACCTGGCCGACGAGACCGAGCAGCGCCACTTTCAGCGACTCTAAGACACCCTGTACCGTGGACGCAACCGGTCCCGATTTGTCGCTTAACGGGTTTTTCTTAATTCCGATCGCGGCCAGCGGACCTTTGTTCGCCTCGTAAAGCGAATTTCCGCGCGCCATAACCGTCTCGCCGTACTTCGGAGCATTGTCGGCAAGATCTTTCATCTGAGGCAGCGCGAACCGCACCGTAAGCAGGCTCAATAGCCCGATCGACGCGAACACAAGGAGAAAGATGGATCCGACTGCCCACCCGCGCGACTGCCCAGCCCCTAGCAGGTTGTGCACCACAGGATCCAGAAGCGCAGCGAGGAAGAAAGCGATCCCGAAGGGAATGAGGACGTCTCGAAGCCGCAGCACGAGGTACCCGAGCACAACCGCCATCAGTACGATCACCAACCAGCGAATCGCGCCGCGCTTCTGGCGATGGATCCACCCTTCATAGACGCGCTGTGTCGTAAGCGCAAATATGGAGGCGAGCCGTCGGGACGTGTGCCGGCTATTCGCGTTGTCTTCCTGATTCGCATCTCTCATGCGCAAGCTGCCCCCGGGTCAAGTCTAAGGTCTATCAGGCAAGGGAACAAAATGAAAAGTGCAAAGTGAGCTTGCCCCAACCAGCGGGTTTTTCACTTTGCACTTTGCACTTTACGCTTCAATCCGTTCAGGCGGGTCCGGTCTCTTCAGCGGCCTGTTCGATCTTATCCTGCACAACCTGCTTGCCCTGGTCGACCACGGAACGCACACGGGTCGCCACCTGCTGGCTCAGATCCCCGATCTTGGTACCGAGGTCACTCAAAGTATGACCGATGTCCTCACGCGTCTCGGATCCGGGCTTGGGCGCCATCAAAAGGCCCGCAATAGCTCCCACAAGCACCCCGATGCCAATACCCGCCAGCACGCTGATCATTACGGTCTTTTCGTTATCCTGTTCAGACATGAATCACTCTCCTCTAACGTCTAGGTTGTAAGCGGTCCTCCGCCGGCTCGACACGGAGCGTCCCGCGAGGGATCGGACGATCTTTTGTCCAAAACTCTCATACGCAGCGGCGGCCCGCTCGGCAGCATTTGCAGATATTACGGCTACGGATCATCCAACACCAATAGCCTCGATCGTTCCGCCTCCAACCACCACGTCCCCGTCGTAAAACACGGCCGACTGGCCAGGAGTGATGGCACGCTGCGCCTCATGGAATATGCATTCCACTGTCTCTGCGCCTGCCGTCTGCCACCCGCTGACTGGTCGAATCACGGCAGCTTCAGCCGTGCCATTATAGCGAATACGGGCATGAACCGCAACAGGCTTCGTAAGCTCGGAAATCGAGATCCAATTCAGACGGCTCGCGGTGAACTCTGCGGCGAAGAGCTCTTCGTTTGCCCCGACCACCACCGTATTCGTCGCCGGCTCCAGCGCGATCACGAAGAGCGCGCCCGACCCGCTGGCGGGAAGGCGCCGTCGCTGGCCGATCGTATAGTTCGCGATACCCTCGTGTTCCCCGCGAACCATTCCACCGGTATCTACGATTTTACACGGCCGCAGGGTCTCGGGAGCTTTCTCCGCCAGGAATCGTGTGTAACCTTCCTTGGGCACGAAGCAGATCTCCTGGCTGTCGGGCTTCTCCGCCAACGGCAAAGCGAGCTCTCGCGCGATTCTGCGGGTCTCTTGCTTATTCTCAAGCTCGCCCAGAGGCATAAGAGTCTGCGATAGTTGCCGCTGATTTAGCGTGTACAGCGCGTAAGACTGGTCCTTCTTTTTGTCCCGCGCGCGCAAGAGCTCGTGCCGGCCGGTTGTTTCATTAAATCGGATCCGTCCATAATGGCCGGTCGCAAGATAGTCCGCGCCGAGGTGCTTCGCCTGGGTCAATAGCTCGTCGAACTTCACAGAGCGGTTGCACTCGACGCATGGATTGGGCGTCCTGCCGCGCGCGTACTCGCCAACGAAGTTATCGATCACCTTCTGGGCGAAAGTGTCCTTGAAGTTGAGAACGTAGTGCGGAATGCCGATCTTGCTGGCCGCGCGGCGGGCATCCTCCACAGCTCCGAGGGAGCAGCACCCACCGTACTTGCCAGACTCGGCGTTTGCGTGCTCCTGCCAGATCTGCAGCGTGATTCCGATTACGTCGTAGCCCTGCTGTTTTAGCAGAGCAGCCGTCACCGCGCTGTCCACGCCCCCGCTCATCGCGGCGACGACGGTACCCTTAGTTGTTGCGTCGGTCTTGCTCATAACGCTTCATTATCCCATAATGTCAACATGCGCCACGTCCTAAAGGTCCACCGCGAGATCATCCCCGGCCGGGAGATGGACTTTCTGGTCTTGGGTAGGCTAGAAGCGATGCGCATCGTCCCGGAAGCTCCGCACGTAGTTATCTCTATCACAACGCCCGACGACCCGCAAGCGCGTCTCGCCGACTCAATGACCAGATACTGCAACTCGCTCAGCGACACACGTCGAGCGATCCGATATAATTCCTTCTAACCTTAATGCCCTCCGTCCTGCTCAAACGGAGGAGCCCGCGCCCGGAGTCGTGGGCACTTTACAACCTGGAGAATTGCACGATGATGAATAGCGAACCTGGACGACCTTCCGACCCAGGCCCGGGCTTTCCCAACCACCCCAACCCGATCCCGCCACCATATGGAGCTTATCCCGCAGCCGCGATGCAGGCATTCGACCCTTTCGCCCACGACAAGTTTCTGGTCAACCAGAAGCTGATGAGTCTGAACAGCAAATATACGGTTTCCAACGAAGCCGGTCAGCAGCTCTTTTATGTCGATCGGCCCGCGTTCAAGATCAAGGCGCACGTCGGGGTCTACACGGATGAGTCCAAGCGCCAG
>JBKKDE010000130.1:0-3832 GCA_046708665.1 Candidatus Zixiibacteriota bacterium
GGCCGGACTGCTCCCTGGCACGTTGCGCCGTAATGCGCAGATGCGTTTCGCGTGCCAGCAGGTGCGCATACGGGTGGAGAACAACAAGACGCCGTTCACTCGTGGCTGCCGACCCGGACAGGTGCTCCGCATGCCGATCGCGCACGGTGAAGGAAATTACTACGCTGATCCAGACGTGATCGCCAAGCTTGAGGCGAACAATCAAATCGTGTTCCGTTATGTGAATTCTGATGGCGAGCCCGACCTTCGCTCCAATCCCAACGGCTCCCGCCACAATATCGCCGGGATCGTCAATGCCCAGGGCAACGTGCTGGGCATGATGCCGCATCCCGAACGCGCCGTGGAGTCCATCCTCGGCAGTGCCGATGGCCTCGCGCTCTTCCAATCGCTCGTCGGCGTCGGCGTCGGTGTTCAGGCGGTCGGATCAGAGACTACGTCGGCGTCGCCGCTCATCGAGAAGAGGCGGGCGCGGGTGTGAGAGGTCGTGAGCTCACATTCCTCGTTGTTGGTATCGTCATGGCGGCAGTCGCTGGCGCGCTCGTCGGCGATATCGTCGGGTCGTTCTTGCCCGATGGCACGATCAAAACGCTCTTTGAAAAGAATATCGAGATAGGTGTTGGCCGGACAATCGGCGCCGAACAAGTTGAGCCACTTTCGGTCAATTTGTACGCGTTGAGCTTTGTCCTCGGGTTCACTCTCAGGATCAATTTTGTCAGCGTATTGTTCGTACTGTTGTTGTTGATCTATTTCCGTTGGTGGTATCTCTAAAGGAGTTGTGCCATGTTTGGCGGCATCGGAATGCAGGAAATGCTTTTGATTTTCCTCGTTATACTGCTCCTGTTCGGCGCCAAACGCATTCCCGACATCGCCAGCGGCCTCGGGCGCGGTGTGCGGGAGTTCAAAAAGGCAATGCAAGAGACTCAGGATGAGATCACCCGCGAGATCAACCGCCCTGTGCCACCGCCCGAGGCACCGCAAAAATCTGAACCCATTGAGCCCGTGAAACCGTAGATTAGGTTGAACACACTGACTCAGGGAGATTGCACGAATGTTTGCCGACGATGACATTGCACGTATAGCCGCTTGCCTCAAGCCGGCCGAACGTGACTTCCGCAACGACCATCACCGCCTCAAGCTCGTGTCAGAGTCTGAGCGCCGAATGCTCGTACTCGAGCTGTATCCGGAAACACGCCTCGGACGTAACCTTGGCTCGATGGTTGTCGTCTATACATCCGGCGGACACCTGCAACTGCATAACTGCACCGGATTTGTCGTTTCCGATGAACTTGGCGAAGTGACATTCGTCGGCGAATCGGCAGGTCGACTTTCTGGACTTGTGGTTGAACGAGAGGCCGCATGTTCCCTCTACGCCAATGTCACACGGGACCTCATTTCGGGAGACTTCACTCAGCTCGGCGTCGAGGTCATGCTGTCGGGCGTGGCCCTGGCGCTAACCGAGGGTCTGCTCAAAGAGCCCACCAAAGAGTAATTCGCCGTATAGTGCACTTTTGATGCCTCCCAGGATGCCGTACTGGCCATAAGGTACCAACCGGGCTGGCACTCTGCGGACCTCCAATATCGGCACTTGAAAGATATTCTAAGATAAAGCCGTAGTTTCGTCTGCTGGCGACGTATAACCTTAACGGAAGGCGAAGCCCAATACTTTTCTCTGGCTGGCCGTGCATTTTTGTTCGCGGGCAATCATCGAAATCTCATTTGGTTTCAACGCCCGGCCGTGCTGAGCGGACCGTGAGTGATTGTACTGACCAACACCACACCGAGAGGATTTTCGTCATGGATGATTTGAACGAAAAATTGGCGGGCGAGACCGCTCTAGGAGTGGTCAAATCTTTTGATGACGGTTCTGGAAATGGGCTCATCGAGCGCGAAGACGGTGCGGATGTATTCGTCAATCGCGAAGCCATCCGCGGCGATGGTCCACAGACGCTCGTCGTCGGGGCTCGTGTGCGAGTACAGATTGTCGACGGTCCTAATGGACCACGCGCCTCACAGATTCGACGGCTGTAACCCGGGATTGCGCACGCAGCGATCGACGGTGGGCCAAGACAGTTATGGACTTAACTTTAGTATAGGTGTATATTGTAACTAACAAGACGAGACCTCCGACTTTTTCTGAGACTGTCCGCAAGGCTAATGACCGACGGCATTCACCGAAGAGATTGACGGGTTTCACTGGCCGTCGGGGCCAAAACGGGGGGAACGCCGCTTCGTTCCCAAGATGCAAAGGACGTGTACCATGGCAGAAGGATCAGTAAAGTGGTTTAGCGACGACAAGGGGTATGGTTTCATCACCCCGGAAGACGGTAGCAAGGACGTCTTCGTCCACCACCAAGCGATTCAGTCGGAAGGTTTCCGCAGCTTGAAGGAAGCCGACCGCGTGCGTTACGACGTGACCGAAGGACCGAAGGGTCCGCAGGCCGCCAACGTGCAGAAGATCTAACCTCTACAACAAGAGTGACGATCGAGCCCCGGTGGGAGTATATCCCACCGGGGTTTTTCTTTCTAACTCGCACCGAGAGTTTGCAGTATTTTCGTCGCGCCTCGAACAGGAGGGATGAGATGGCTACAGTCCGTTACCTGGTTAATAATGTCGACTCCTCGTTGCCGCTGTATACCGCCTTGGGATTCGAAATAGCCGATCGCTGGGGGCCGTCATTTGTGATCCTAAAGCGGGGAGGCCTTGCGATATGGCTCTCAGGTCCGGGGACATCCGCCGCGAAGAAACTTCCGAATGGAGCAATTCCGGCTTCGGGTGGTGGAACCGGGTCGTGCTTGAAGTGGACGACCTCAACGAGGCGATGGAGTCGATCCGGCGAGTTGGCGGGCGATTCCGCAGCGATCCTATCGAGGGTCCCGGAGGCAAACAGGTTCTCGTTGAAGACACGTCCGGCAATCCAATCGAGTTGTTCGAGCCCAAGTCCGGGTAGCGCATGCCAGTCCGGTGGCCTGCTAATCATCCAACGATCACGAAAAAGGGCCGGTCACTGACCGGCCCATCTCAGCTCTATCGCACAAGCTCTAACGTCGATACGCCTTCGCACCCGACATATCCTCCACGAACGCCTCGAGGTCTTTGCCCATCTCGTCGGCATTCTGGTAGCGCTGACGCGGGTCTTTCGCGAGGGCCTTTCCAATCACGAAGTCGAACAGCCCCGGAATGACAGGGTCCAGTTTGGACGGCGGGCTCGGGTTCGTCTGTGTGATTGCGTAGATCAGAGCCGAGATGTTCTGTCCATCGAACGGACGCTTGCGCGTCAGCATTTCGTAAGCCACCACACCCAGACTGAAGATGTCGCAACGACGGTCGACGGCCTCGCCACGCAACTGCTCCGGGGCGATATAGTACGGTGTCCCCATGGCAATGCCGGTCTGCGTCATCGACATACCACCCGATTCAAAGCGCGCGATGCCGAAGTCTGTGACCTTAACTTCGAAATTGTCGAGTACCATGATGTTCGCGGGCTTAACGTCACGGTGCACGATGCCCATCTTGTGTGCGTATTCAAGCGCGCTGCACACCTGATACAGCATCTTGGCGACGATGCGGAAGTTCATCACCGAATTCTTGCGAATTAAGTCTTCGAGAGTAGTGCCTTCGAGATACTCCATGGCGATGTAATCGACATCACCTTCGGTGCCGACGTCGTAAATCGTCACAATGTTCGGGTGCGACAACTTGCCGGCCGCTTTGGCTTCGCGCACCAACCGCTCACGCAGCTCAGCGGTTTGCGTGGGGTTCATACCCGAGCCGATGCGGATGGTTTTCAGCGCCACGAGCCGGTCAATCGCCGGATCCATGCCTTTGAAGACC
>JBKKDE010000131.1:0-2794 GCA_046708665.1 Candidatus Zixiibacteriota bacterium
GCGAGACACCAGCGGCCTTCATTGCCACAATCTCCGAATCGCCTGACAGCCGACCAAAAGCCATCAGTGTCCCGGAGAGGACCCCCATCGGCACCGCCAATGCAAACATCCAAGCCAGATTCAGGACGAATACCTGGGTGATCACCCATGCCGGAAGTCCCTTCGAGACGACCATCTTCACGACATCCGGGATGAAGTCCACCACGAGGACCATTGTCACCACGATGAGCGCAAATACGAAAGGCCCATAAAGTTAGCGGAGGATGTAGCGGTCGAGTCGAGACATGACGTGGGAATATAGACCCACCACCCTGATACCAACAGGCCATAACCGTGACTACAAATCACGCCACTTTTGGCTTTATGCTTGACTTTGACTGCACCCACTGGGATTTTCTGTATTACGGAACCCATTGGGGTCCAGCAAGTTTAAGAGGGTGTGATGGCAATTCGTGATCTTGCGCCCGGCGACCGGGTCGAAGACTACTTCGCGTTGCGTAAAGTCGAACGCAAGGAGCATCAGGGCGGCGAGCGCCTCTCACTTGAGTTTGGCGACGCGTCTGGACGCATCGAAGGGGTCATGTGGGATGGTTACGAAGGGGTCTTCGATCAACTCACGACCGGTGCGATCGTCAAAGTACGAGGGCAGGTCGGTGTCTTTCGCGACAAACCTCAGATCAAAGTCGAACGGCTCCGTCCGCTCAACGACGAGGACACGGTTGATCTCGCGAGCTTCGTCCCGCGTTCACCCGTTGAACCCGGGACGCTTGCCTCTGAGCTGGACAGATTCATCGGCTCGATAACGGATCGATATCTTTCCACGTTGCTGGCGAATCTACTTGGTGCCGGGCAGTCCCGTGATGCCTATCTTCAGGCCGCGGGTGGTAAGCGCTGGCACCACGACTCGCTCGGAGGATTGGCCGAGCATTCTCTGAACATGGCGCGCATCGTCGACTTGATGTGCCACGTGTATCCGGACTTGGATCGCGATCTATTGATATGTGGTGCGTTGTTGCACGACATCGGAAAGATCGAACAGTATGAGATCACGTCGATGATCGACTATTCGGATGAAGGACGGTTGGTCGGCCACATCAACTCCGGCGACTTCCGTGTTACGACCGCGATGCGAGCGATCGAGGGTTTTCCGGCGAAGACCGAACAATTGCTACGGCATCTGATCGTCTCTCATCAGGGGCAAATGGAAACCGGGTCGCCGGTTGTTCCGCTAACCCGCGAGGCCTTTATTCTCTACTACGCGGATGAAATAGACTCAAAGATGGGGGCGCTGCGTCACGTCACCGAAAAGACTGGCGATCGTCCTTGGAGTGATTACGTGAATCTGATCGGACGGTACATTTACGTTGGCGGACGTACCGATGGCACAACGGCGGCAGAAGAATAGGATGGGTCAGTGGGTTTCTTTGATTTGCTTTCGTCGGATATAGGAATCGATCTCGGCACCGCCAATACCCTTGTGTGGGTGCGCGGGGTTGGCATTGTCCTCAACGAACCTTCGGTTGTTGCCACCGAGGTCAGCAGCGGACGCGTTCTCGCGGTCGGCGCCGCGGCCAAGGAGATGCTCGGCCGTACACCCGATGAGATTCGCGCGGTCCGTCCCATGAAAGACGGTGTCATCGCCGACTTCGAAATCACTGAAAAGCTACTCTCGGATTTTATTCGCCGTGTCATTCGCCATCGCTACCTGATGAAGCCCAAGGTGGTCGTGTCGGCGCCATCCGGTATCACCGAAGTAGAAAAACGCGCCGTGCGTGATTCAGCGCAAAGTGCCGGTGCCCGCGAAGTGTTTCTGTTACAGGAACCGATGGCCGCAGCGATCGGTGTTGGACTACCGGTTGATCAGCCATCCGGCAACATGGTAATCGATATTGGAGGCGGTACATCGGAAATCGCCGTGATCGCGCTGTCGGGAATCGTCAACAACATGTCGATCCGAATTGCCGGCGATGAGATGAACGAAGCCATCGTGCTCTATCTCAAAAAGAACTACAATCTGCTGATCGGCGAACTAACGGCTGAAGAAATCAAGATTCGCATCGGCTCGGCAGCGCCGCTTGATCGCGAGGAGTCGATCGAGATTAAAGGACGCGACCTTATTGCCGGCGTCCCCAAGACGATGAAGCTCTCGTCGGTGCAGGTTCGCGAAGCACTCTCAGAGCCAATCGACGCCATAGTCGAGGCCGTGCGTCAGTCGCTCGAACGCACCCCGCCAGAACTCTCATCCGACATTCTCGACCGTGGCATAATTCTTACCGGCGGCGGCGCGCTCATTCGTGGGTTGGATCGACGACTACGTCAGGAGACAAATCTCCCCGTGAATGTGGCCGATGATCCTCTCACGTGCGTGGTGCGCGGCACAGGTCGTGTGCTCGAGAACATGCCGATGTATAGCAAAGTGCTGATAAAGAGCCGTCGCGATTGACGAGCAATGCAGGGTTACGCGTAAGTCTTTAGACAAGGGGCTTAAGCCCCTTGTTTGCTAAATGGACCTTACTCAGAGTGACATTTACTCCCGATAGCATCATCAACTTCCTCGTCAATGACGTAGGACGACCGGTAAAAGTGCGCGAACTCGCGCACCTAATGGGGTTGCCCGAGCGCGAATATCCGAAATTTCGCGCGCTGGTGAAGGAGATGCTTAAGTCGGGACGGTTGGTGACGCTCAAGCGCGGACGTATCGCGCCACCCGACCCTGTGAATCTTGTTGTCGGTACTGTGTTCGTCCGACGCGGTCAGCATTTCTTCCTGCGCATCGACCCGCCCGAGGAAGATC
>JBKKDE010000132.1:0-3558 GCA_046708665.1 Candidatus Zixiibacteriota bacterium
ATCACTGTGGCCAATGTCCCCAGCGCGCTCGCGCTCGACTCGATGTCATTCGTTGGTTGCCGCACCGACTATTTCGAATACAAACAGCTCGTGTTCGACAACCGCGGCGCTGGTCAGGTGGCATACCGCATGCGCGCCGATGACGGCGATGGGGCGCCACTGTTGCCGCCGGGCACGGGTCCGATCGCGCGCGTCTGGCTGCGGACTACTGGCAACACGGCTCCAGGGGAGACCTCGACCGTAACCGTGGGGCCGCTCGGCTCGCAGACATACAAGACGATCACGATCAACGCCACGCAGTTCGTGCCTCCCTTTAACACCGGCGACCTGACGTTTAACACTCTGCCGTGCGATTGCTCGTGCCATGCCGATCCGGCGTGCGATTTCGGCACCGATGTCGTCGATGTCATCACGGTTGTCAATGAAGCTTTCCGCAGCGAGACACCTACGACCGACGTCACATGTCCGCATGTTAGTCGCAGCGATGTCGATTGTGATTGCTCGGTGTCGGTGCTTGATGTCGTTAAAGTCATTGACGTGGCGTTTCGTGGAGCGGATCCGGCAACGAAGTTTTGCGACGGTTGCGCGGAGCCGTGTCAGTAACGAACAGCCGCGTGGCCAGCTTCATCGCGTGGGGCGAATCCGACTGGCGCAGCGCCCACGCTTCGTCAATGTCGCATCTCGCGGCGGCTACCCGGGCGACAAACATTGCGCGCCTTGTGGAAGCGGCGAATGACCGTGCAACTGGTTGTGTGAGCCGATAGCGGTAATCTGAACCGATGTGATGTGCTTCGAGAGGGACACAAGCTGTGATAAAGAGCCGTACAGTCTCAATGCTGTTGCTGATTCTCTGTCTGTCCAGTTCGTCCGCCGTAAACGCCTTGACTGATGCCGACCGTCAGTTCCTGAAGAAGAAGATCATCGCTCGCTGGGAGATTACTGGCAAGAACCAAATTGCCGCCGCCTACGCCCGCGGTGTGGACATCATGGAAGACAGTCCGTCGTACGCCGCGGGGTACTTCACCGTGCTGGTGAGCGAAGACGAATTGGCGGCGTTGCGGGCCGATGGTTACACACTCGAAGTCCTCGAAGATGACTGGTACACGTCGTTTGCTGCGAAGTCACCGTCCACGATGGGCGGCTTCAAGACTTGGACTGAGGGCCTCGCGTTTCTCGACTCCCTGCATGCCGCCTACCCTGCCATCACCACACCGAAATTCTCGATCGGTTTCACATTCGAGGGCCGTCAACAGTTCGCAATGAAGATTTCCGACAACCCCAACATCGATGAGTCGGAACCGGAAATCCTCTTTGATGCCCTCCATCACGCCCGCGAGCCAATCACCTGCGAGGTTCTGTACGAAACGATGCGCCAGTTGTGCTTTGGGTATGGGTCCGATTCACTCATGACCTTTTTCGTCGACAACCGCGAGATCTATTTTATCCCATTTGTGAACCCTGATGGCTACGAATACAACCGCACCATCGCTCCTGCGGGCGGAGGGATGTGGCGGAAGAACCGCAATAACTTCTTTGAGCCAGACTTTGGGGTTGATCCGAATCGCAATTACGACAACAACTGGGGATTCGACGACGAGGGTTCTTCGCCGAATCCGCCCAGCGAGACTTACCGTGGCATGTCGCCTGCTTCAGAATTCGAAGTTCAGAACATGCAAAACTTCATCGATGGACGTGAGTTCATCATGCAGATGAGTTACCATTCATACAGCAATCTGTTCCTGTGGCCGCCGGGGTATGACTCTGTCTACGCGCCTGACCAGCCACTGTTCTCTGCGATTGGCGATTCGGTCACTAAGTATAACGGCTACAAACCGGAGCCGATCTGGGGCCTTTATCTTACGAACGGCACCGCGATCGAGTGGAGTCACTTCGCTACCGCAAATCACTCGAAAGTGTATGCGTTTACGCCTGAGGTTGGCAGCGGCAGCGACGGCTTCTGGCCCAACCCGGCGCGCATTCCGGCGCTTGTCGCTGAAAACCTCGGGCCGAACTGGGTGATCATTGACCTCGCTGACACGCCGGAGCGCATATATCCTCCGGTGCCACCGACTTGGTTAGATCCGGATAGCGCAACGAGCCCCGATTACGTGCTGTCGTGGTCCGATCCGGGCGGCCTAAATGCCGCAATGTCGTTTCGCGTTCGCGAATTGTACGGGCTGAGTTTGGGAGTCGATGACGCCGAGGTGTTCAATGGGACATGGGGTTTCTCCGGCTTCTCCCAGTCCGGAACTCGTGCGTTTTCGGGCATGAAAAGTTACTACTCAGCCACCGGGAATGGATTGAGCTCCCGCATGAACAGCGCTGTCCCGACGATTGTCGGCGTGAACGATACTCTGAAGGCGCGCATCTGGTGGGACACTGAAACGGATTGGGACTATGTCTACGCCGAAATTTCGGCAGACAACGGCCAGTCGTGGGCGACACTCGCGGGCAACTTCACGACCAATAGCAATCCCAACGGCACGAATCGTGGCAATGGTATCACCGGGTATGCCGGTTCCGGCGGGGCTTTTCTGCAGGCGCGATTCCCGCTGAACGCTTATGCCGGCGATACAGTCACAATTCGCTTCTCCTATGAGACCGACAATTTCGCATTCGGTGAGGGCGCGTACGTCGACGACATCACCCCGGTGTTTTCCTATGACTCGGCTGTCGTGCTTGCCGAGTCTACACCGTCAGAAACATTTCCAGTGACAGGCAAAGCGCCGGGCACATATTGGTATGATTTGCGCTCCACCGACTCGCAGGGTCAGATTTCTCGCACGACCCTACCTCACAGCGTGAATGTTGACTATGTGACCTGCTCGTGCCCTTGCCATGCCGATCCGATCTGCGACGGGTTCACCAACGTCCAGGATGTCGTCAGTGTCATTGATATCGCTTTTCGTGGTGGCGATGCGACGGTGGATGGTGGTTGCGATCACGACCCGGCGGGCCGTTCTGACGTGAATTGCGATGGTGCGACAAGTGTCCTGGATGTTGTTCGCATGGTGAACGTAACGTTCCGTGGGGCCGATGCGGCGACCGAATTTTGCGATCCCTGCGCTCTCTGATCGGGACGTTGGCGCAGATTCCACGACAACACCGCTTGATTCGATCTCGAATGACCCGCTATCGTCTGTTTGATGGTAGCGGGCCGTTCCCATGATGCGATCGCAGTCCTCGGCGCGGGTAGCTGGGGTATGGCGATTGCCAGACATCTTGACCGACTGGGGCACACGGTACGCCTCTGGGAGTTTGATTCCCACGCCGCGGAAGTGTTATCTGCGACACGGGTGCTTCCCGACAAGCTGCCGGGAATCAAATTGCCCGGCTCCATTTTGGTAAGCTCAAACCTGCGTGAAGCGATCGACTCGGCAAGCACATTGGTCTTCGTCACTCCCTCTACATTCCTGAGATCAACCGCCGCGAAAGTTGCTGATTTGGGTTCAGCAACGAGACTCTACGTGAGTATGGCCAAAGGTATCGACGTCGAAACGGGCGCGCGGATGACTGAGATCATCGCCGACGAAACTGGCGACGCGGGTGCCGTCGCAC
>JBKKDE010000133.1:0-2648 GCA_046708665.1 Candidatus Zixiibacteriota bacterium
GGTGAGGGCACCGACGCTCGCGTAACACACGGTCCGCCCCGGCGCATTCCCTCGAACGCGTGGTCAGGCCGCACTGCGACGCAGCTTTAACTGATTTGTCGAACGCTCGTGCTCAAGAGCCACCCTCAACTTCGACATAGACTTCGATTGGGTCTCGGACGGTGTGTCGGATCTTCGCGTCTTCCGTGTTTGGATGAGCCAGAACTGCGTTCAACTTCTGAAGATCGACGTCCTCCCAGACGAGGGCAACCTTGTTCTCGTTCTGGTGACGGTAGATACGATAGCCGCTGGAGAATTGCTTGAAGATCTCAGCGCGCTCTTTTCCACCAGCGAGCCACGTATCCATGTTTCCGACCGCGTGCGTGGCGATGACTCTAGGCATGTGATTTCTCCTCTGAGGCGTTAGACGGGAAACAGGCTGGAGAGGATCATAGCTGGAGTTTCCGGGGAAGTCCGTAGAAAGGGTTAGCCACCACGCTCGGCTCGATGCGAAGTTCCATTCCACGAACGGCCAATTCAGCGGTGACGTGAACACGCTGTACCAACCCGTACTCGAACGCATTGCGCGGACCATCGCCCGTCGCACGCGAGAACATGCCGATCACTTGTCCGTCGGCGGTGAACACGGGTGAGCCGCTGTTCCCCATGGACCCATCCAAATCTGTGGTGAAGTAGTTCGGCGGTTCCGTTGCGGTGACCTGGCCTGCGGAGACCCGAAGTGTGCCATCTGCATCGGTATAGCCAATCGATGCCAGGGAGGTACTCGATCGGGCGCTCCGCAAGGGGAAGCCCGCCATCCACACGGCGGTGCCGATCGCAGGCTGTGTTCCCGACAGGCTCAGAAACTCCCCTGGAGCGGGCGTAATCCTCAGCAACGCCACATCTTCTCTGAGTCCGCCGCGGCCTTGGTCATCGCTTTGATTCGCACCGAAGCCGCACTCCGACCGGCCTCACCGTGAAATACGGCTTCGATATTGTCGCCATCCGGATCCAGGACAAATGCCGCTGTGCGCGACCAAGGGCGCGCATGGAGATACCCCTCGGCATGAACCAACGGGATAACAAAGCTCATTCGATCACCCTGTCAGCACGAAGACGAACTGATTGCGGGAGCTGCAAACCAAGAGTGCGCGCGGTTTTCAGATTGACGACCAGCGAGAATCTGGTCGCCTGCTCGACGGGAAGACTCCCCGGCTGCGCGCCTTTCAGAATCTTGTCGACATGCCTCGCTGCCTGTCGGTATGTCTCAACGATATTCGGCCCGTAGGACATGAGGCCTCCCGCGTCAGCGAAGTCCTCATCGAAGTAGATCGCAGGCAAACGTCTGCTTGCCGCGAACTGGATGAATTTGTCCTTGTTGGCGGCTGAAAAGGGACTTGGTGTCACGATCAGGCCATGTGCGCCGCTGTGGGCGATCGCGGCAATTGCCTGATCGAGTTCGGAGAGATTCGTTGCATCGTGTACTTCGAGGCTCACTTGCAACCCTCGTGCAGCCGCTTGAAGTTCCTTCACGAACCGCGTGGCGGCCTTATTACTCGAGCTCCAAATCACCGCGCAGTGCGAGACATTCGGAGCGGCCTCTTTCAGAAGTTCCAGCCACTTCCCAGCGAATCCTTCGCCAATCGCCAACGAGAATCCAGTAATGTTGGCTTCCGGTCGCGCCAGATTCATCACGATGCCGCCCGCGACCGGATCGCTTGAACCTGCAAATACAACCGGGATGGACGTAGTGGCATTCTTTGCCGCGCGCGCACCGATCGTTGCGCCTACCACCAGTACCTCGCTCTTCAGCCGAATCAGCTCTTGAACGAGGCCGGGAAGGTCTTCGGGACGGCCCTCAGCAAATCGCATTTCAACAACCACATTGCGTCCCTCGATGTAACCCAGTTCCCGAAGTCCCTGCAGGCATGCATCGTTTCTCGGGCCGCGACCAGATGGCGATAAGAATCCAATTCGACGGACCTTTTCGCCTCGCTGCCCCTCGACAACGACCGGCACGACGACGAGAGCCGTCCCAAGAATTAGAATATGCCGACGTCGACGCTGACGGCTCATGGAGGCTGCGGCCTCCGGGACAACCGGTATGGGATCCGATGCCATCACCGGCGAAAGTGCGCAGCCAGACCACGGCCCGGCGAAAAGATGTAGGTCCGATGGTCGAGCACTTCGCCGCTGTCCCGGTCGGCGAACCGCCATCCGATCCGGAGGCTGTGCGCAACGCCGTTGTACTCGTAGTCCAGTTCCTCGATGGTGATTCGCGCGCTGCGGCGGCGCTCAACGACCTGACCGCCGCGAGTCGACAGGCACACGTAGTCGAACCCGGTCCACACCGTGCCTTCGCTGTCGACCCCTTCTGCGATCGGCATGTCGATCCGGCGTGTGCCGTCCCAACCGCTGGGCACGATCAACTGCATGGGAATGAAGCGGCTCCGGGCCACCCGGTCGGTTGCCGCTTCCCATGCCGCTTTCTGTCCCAGCCTGGCGGTGGGCCACTCTGCGGCGTCACAGGCACCAACACAGACGGCGAAAACGAGAGGGAGAAGTCTCACCATGGAAATCCGCTCGCGCTAGAACGTGATGCGGACCGAGGCGGAGCTGCGAGTTGCTTCACCATGGTAAACGGCTTCGATGTTGTTGCCGTCGGGATC
>JBKKDE010000134.1:0-6490 GCA_046708665.1 Candidatus Zixiibacteriota bacterium
CGCCACTACCAGGACATCCGCTTCGAATGTTCCGTCATCGGTTACCGTGCTCCGGGTGGAGGGGTCGATGGATCGCGCGACAGTTTGTACGAACCGCACTCCCGGCTTGACGATGTCGCGGTATGAGTGATGGACCGCGGAGGGTAATTCGCGTCCAAACATGATGTCGAGTTTGGAGAAGCCGAAGACAAACGCATCGTTCTGGTCGATGAGCGAGATCTCGAGTTCATCGCCAAAAGTGTCGGAGAGAATTGTAGTCAGTTCGAGGCCGCCAAACCCCGCACCAAGTACCACTACACGTGACTTCATCAATTAGATCCCATTTCAGTATGATCGTCCTGTGGAGAGTGCATGGGCCATGGTCGGCAATGATACAACGAAACTATACAAATCTCCGGCAATTTCTGTGTCCCAACTCGGGCGCTTGGCCGGCCCGGCGCTTTGTGATTGAACGCGTAAACGGGGCGGTGTGAGAAATAGCGAATGTAGTCGTAGAAATTACCAGTTGGGCGTACTTGACTCTTGGACGGATATGGCCATCATTAACGTAGCATCGGCGGTGGCTTTTTCCTCTCCGGCTCGAGAATTTGTGGACTGCAACAATGGAGTACAGGTGACCAACAATCGTCTGCTTGGCTTCAGTTTCGTAATCGTGGTACTGCTTTTGAGCGCCGGCCACATCGGGGCAGTCCCGCCATCTCCGGATATGCGTCGAGAGAGCATGGTAGCCCTTTCGGCACAAGACGATGTCGGAGTCTTGGAACACGGGATCAGCTCTCCACTTGCGGCATGTACGCTCAGATGGCAGGGACTTGTTTCATTCCGCGAACTCAATAGTCTTGCAGAGGGATATCGTCTCGGAGCGTATCAGGACCCAGAACTGGAAGGATGCCCTGGACCGTATCCATTCGGGGTAACCGATATCTGGTGGACGGTTTACTTTGCGGTGGATGTCCCAATTCAGGTTCAGCTTTTGCTCTTTCACGATACCGGAACCGCATCGTGTCCCATCCCTGGAGGCACACTCTTCGCTGGCCCTGTGTACACGCTCAACGTTCCTGCGACCGGTCCCTGGATCATACGGATGCCCCTTGGCGACACGGTCTGTGTCAACGGGCCGTACTTCGCCGGTATCCGGATTGTCAGTCCGATCGATACCGGAGTCGTGGACATTCTGATCGATGCGAACGCACCGCAAGTGTGCCGGACCTATCGCGACACGTCGGGTGTCTGGTCCGACCTTGTCGCCGAGGACGGATTCGTTCACAATATGCAACTCTGGTCATCGGGATTGGACCAGGCGCAGAGCGGATGCCCGGTTGCCAATCAATGTCCGATGAACGTCCTAGCCAGCCCCGATCCTGTGAACGCGATAGTCGGCGCTCAGGCGAACGCAACAGTCACGGCCAACGATCCGGATGGTGGCGGAACGCTTCAGTACTTTCTTGTCTCTGGTCCGGGTGCTGTGAACAGTTCGACTGGGGCTTGGACTTACACCCCAACATGCAATGACATTGACGGATTCACGGTCACGGTCGAAGCCTCGGACCGTGGGGCAAGTGGTTGCCCGCAATCGCAAGTGTCATTCGAGGTCGATGTCGCTCCGACGCCGCTGTCCGTTGGTGCTTGCACCACGCTTGCCATCCATTGGGGTGTTACCGCCGGTCAACAACTGACGTATGTCGGTGGCTGCCCCCCAGTCAGCTTCACTAAACTCTCCGGTCCAGGTGTTGTGACATCGGGAGGGTACTGGAGCTACCCAACTGACTGTGGTGATGTCGGAGTCGATTCCGTGACAATTCGTGCGTCAGATATTAGCGGACAAATTGCCGACTGCACCTTCGAGATTGCCGTGACCAACGTCTCACCGGCATGCTTATCGCCCGTGGCCGCGAGCGCACCGCATGGGCAACTTACCCAGATCCCGTTGGGCCCAGCGATCGATTCAGACGGGGACACACTTCAATACAACTTGGTCTCCGGGCCGGCATGGGGCGGCGTTAATGGGACGAACTGGGTCGCGACACGACCGGTGAGCGACTCCGCCGACTACACGGTGTGCTACAGTATGAACGATGGCTGCGCGACCTCAACACAGTGTTGTTTTCTGGTCACAGAATCCTGCCAGTGTGAATGCCATGCCGATCCGCAGTGTGACGCTTCCACCGACATTTTGGACGTGATCCTGACTGTCAATCGCGCGTTTCGTGGGACCGCCGCGATTCCATTCTGCCCGGGGCAATCCCAGGTGGACGGTCGAACAGATGTCGATTGTACCGGCGCAACGGATATCATCGATGTGGTTAAAATGATCGACGTCGCATTTCGCGGCGCGGATCCTGCCACAAAATTCTGCGAGCCGTGCGGGCCCTGAAGCTCACCAGGGCGTCGCCTGCTACTCTTTGAGCTAGAGTGTGCGCGATCGATAACACGTGGGCTGGCTTGCTCTTCACCCGACGTAGAGCCCGATGAACTGGGGATCGCCGCTGCGAGAGCTGCACTATGAGGAGCGCTACGATGCGTGGCGGTGAGACACCGCACTCCCGCGTGTCGGCTCGGCGGTAGCCCCGCCTTCCCCGATATGGCGTCGGGTTGGCTGCAGACTCGCCCCAAACCTTGTACTCCGATCGATCCATGGACGACCTGCATCGTCGCTTGACTTGGGCCGAGCATTGCGTTTCTTGACATCTTCGGAGAGAACTTCGGCGCCTATGACAGCATTGTTTGGATCCAAAAGAGACGAGACACCAGCTCCTGATTCGATGGAAATCGAACGGCTGCGCACTGAGAATCAGCGCCTTCACCGCGCCGTGGAAGAGCTATCGGTTCTCAACGAGATCGCCTTGGCCATCAATTCCACGATGGAGCCGGATCAGATCAATAAATTGATCGTCAGCAAATGCATGCGTCGCTTGGGTGTCCAGCAGGGGACAATTCATCTTTTTGGCGACAACGAGTCCGACCCCACGAAGACGCTGATGCGTGTGGTGTCGAGCGGCGATGGTCTGCCCATGCGCATTTCGATTCAGATGCAGGGGTGGATGCACAAGAACCGTAAGCCACTGGTCATCAACGATCTTGCCAACGACGAACGTTTCGGTGGCGCGGACGCCAAGAATCTCCCCGTCAAATCGCTGCTCTGCGTACCGCTCGAACTCAAAGGGCGGCTGATCGGAATACTGAATTTGTTTAACAAGCACGACGGTGACATTACGCCGGAAGATGCGCGTCTGGCCGCCATCATTGCCTCGCAATGCTCTCAGGTGATCGAGACTGCGCGCCTTAATAAAGAAGAGCAGAAGCTGCACTCGTTGCAGGAGGATCTGCGCAACGCCACCTCGATCCAACGGTTGCTCCTGCCCCATAGCGCGCCGCAGATTACCGGGGCGGACATTGCCGGTGTCTCCCATCCGGCCCGCGATGTCGGTGGTGACTACTTCGACTATATCGAGCTGGGCAATGATCGTTGGGGGATCGCCGTCGGTGACGTTTCTGGCAAGGGTATGCCTGCTGCACTGCTCATGGCCAATCTTCAGGCGACGATGCGTGGTAGCGCCTTCAATACAAATTCTGTTTCTGAGTGCGTGACCGCAGTCAACAAACTGCTCCTCGGCTCGACCGACGCCAAGACATTCGTAACTTTATTCTATGCAATCTACGACTCGGCCAATCGCACACTGACCTATTGTAACGCCGGTCACAACCCACCGTACCTCGTTGATTCCAAAGGCGAGATGAAGATGTTGGAAGTCGGCGGTCCACTCGCCGCTGCCTTCGCATGGTCGAGCTACGACGAAGAGACAGTCCCGATGGGACCTGGCGAACGGTTGATCATCTACACCGATGGCGTGACCGAGGCGGCAGACAAGTCGGATGAACAATTTGGGGAAGGGCGTCTGGTCGAATTGATCAAAAAGTGGAACGCCGCGCAGTCGAAAGCGTTCATCGATCAAGTTGTCACCGAGGTATTGGCGTTCCAGAGGGACCTGCCGGTGGCCGACGACATCACATTGGTTTGTCTTAGGACGTAGTGCGGAATGATCGAGAGGGGAAGCGACACGGCGTCTCGATTCGGGACGCCGTTTGTCGTTGAGGAATTCGCAGTGAGAACTGGAACCGGTCCATGCTAAATGCCTTGCTGGTAGCATCGCTTTGTCTTGTCTGGGGGGCGACTTGGATTGTCATCAAGATTGGGCTGACAGAATCCCCGCCGTTCTATGCGGCCGCGATTCGGTTCATTATCGCGGCAGCGATACTGGGAGCAATCGCTCTTTGGCGCAAGCCGAAGTGGCCGCTCGGGCGTAGATTGTGGGCGTGGATTGGCTTTAGCGCGTTCTTGATGTACACCGGTTCTTATGCGGTCACGTACTTTGTCGAGCAATACATCAATGCTGGTTTGACGGCCATTCTCTTCGCGTCGTTCCCATTTTTTGTATCAATCGGCGCGCACTACTTCCTGCCGGGCGAACGATTGTCACTCTTCAAAGTTTTCGGGCTTGTCATCGGCTTCACCGGAGTCGTGGTGTTGTTCACCGGTGGGGCGACGGCACCGTCTACAAAAGCATGGTGGGCGCCTGCTCTCATGCTGTTGTCGCCACTGACATCTGCAATGTCAAATATCATCGTCAAACGCCACCTGATACAGGAAGACCCAGTGGTTCTAAACCTCATTCAAATGTCGTTGGGAGTGGTCTTCCTGCTCGCTTTGGCCACGGGGTTTGAGAATTACGGCGACTTCAAGTGGAACGCGACGTCGATGGGAGCGGTGCTCTTTCTCGCAGTGTTCGGGTCGGCGTTTGCGTTTGTGACTCTCTACCATTTGTTACGTACAACAGCAGCGAGCCGTCTTTCACTCATCGCATTTGTCACGCCCAATGTTGCTGCGTTACTCGACTGGTTGGTATTGGGAGATACACCTACGTTGGCAACTGGCGTGGGGGCGGCGCTGGTTCTTGCTGGCATTTACATCGTGAACATACTCGCCGAGCGTCGTAAGAGACATCTGGCTGTTACAGCGGTCGAGGCGGCGGATTGCACTGAGACGTAGTTTGGAAACTGGCGTATTTGGAGGCAGATGAATCGCGACGAACTTGAGCAAGTGGCTATCCGGTGGGTTGCCGAGGGTTGGCAGAAGGGCCGAATCGCGATGGTCGATGAGCTGCACGCACCGCACTTTATTGACCACAGTGCGGCGGAACGTCGAGCCGATCGTGACGGTTTCAAAGATGGGATTCGTCGATTGTATGCCGCGTTTCCGGACTTTCATGCGCTGATCACGGACCTCGTGATCGATACGACCCGAGCCCGTGTTGCCGTTCGTTGGACAGCACAAGGGACTCACAGCGGCGAATTCATGGGATGCCCACCAACCCGACGCCTGATCGCCTTCGCAGGTATCGAAATCATTCACATTGAGGATGGATTGATCACCGAACGGTGGGGCGAGTGGAATGGGGAAGAAATACTCCGCCAATTGAAATGAACTGAGACATTCGACCGACATCTCATGACTGGTAGCCGACCGACATGCGGCGATCAGGGCGTCGACCTCTTACGCCACGAACTCCTACTTCATCGACACACCGGTCGGCCGGATCATTGTGGCCTTCAGTTCGCCCTGACGCGCAAAGTCGATTGACTCGGCGAGGATCCGTGCCGATTCCTGTGGCGCATGGAATCCACTGGAATTTTCGGCCGAGATGTAATCCAAACGCCATTGGGCTTTGCGGTGTAGGGAGCGTGCTTCGGCCAGTTCTGCATCTGTTGCGCCACGTTGCAGAGCGGCAAGCACGGCGTCGCACAGCGCGAGGACAGCGTCTTCACTCCGGTTGAGCAGATCTTGTGTTCGTGTCTGGATCGCCTCCGCGCGCGCAAGCATTTCGTCTTCCGGGAAGTGGTGGCAGGGTAAACAGGCGCGCGACACGTTCAGAAGTGGGCTCTGAATGTGGTGGTCGGTGACCTTGGCCGCCCCCTCACGCATATACGGCATGTGGCAATCAGCGCAGGCAACGCCGGAACGGGCGTGGATTCCCTGATTCCAAAGCTCAAATTCCGGATGCTGTGCCTTGAGCATCGGTGCGCCGGTTTCCTTGTGTGTCCAATCTTTGAAGCCGACAGTGTCGTAGTACGCCTCCGCACCATCCATGGTGAGACCGTTGTGCCACGGGTAGGTGACGAGCTTGCCTTCGCCTTTGAAGTAATATTCAACATGGCACTGACCACAGACAAACGTGCGCATTTCCTGGCGTGTCGCCATCGTGTTCGGATCGTAGTCAGGAATGCCGGAACGTGCCTTTACCAATTTGATCGCGTTGAGGAATCCGGGGCGCGTGACACGCAGCTTCATGTCCTTGGGATCATGGCAGTCGATGCAGGCGATCGGATGCTTGACGAATTTCCAGGCAGTGTCGAGTGGCATGGCACACACTTCTTCAAATCCCTTCTGTAGGTCGCCGTTGCCGACTTGTTCGTACACCTGCTTCATGCCGCC
>JBKKDE010000135.1:0-7353 GCA_046708665.1 Candidatus Zixiibacteriota bacterium
CCCTGTATCCGGTCGTGGTAGGATACAAGAACACGACGGCCGGTGGTCTGCGCTTGAACTTCGCCGATGATTTGGGATTGCACGGGGCTGATGTTACCGTGACGTACTCTCCTGAGGCCAATCTCCCGAGGGAGGAACGTTGGCATGTCGGCTCGAACTACTCCCATGGCGAATGGGACTTAGGATTTACAATCAACAAGGCAGACTTCTATGATCTCTTCGGGCCGACGAAAAGCAGCCGCAGGGGATACTCGGCATCGCTCGAACGCTCGGAGAATCTCATTTTCGATGAACCGCGCACAATGGACCTGAATCTTGGTGTGGCCGGTTACTGGGACCTTGAACGCCTCCCCGACTATCAGAACGTGGCGACAGCCGTGGATGAATTTTACAGAGTGTGGGGCGACCTGTCGTACGAGAACATGGATGCCTCACTCGGAGCGGCCGAGCAGGAGAAAGGCATTGAGTGGTCGCTGGCGCCGAGCGGCATGTATGTGAAAGAAGAGTTTTATCCGGCATTGGTCGGCACACTCGATTTGGGGCTGCCTCTCCCCGTTCACCATATGTCGCTGTGGCTGCGAGGAGCCGGGGGAGTGGCAGAAGACCTGAAAGACGATCCCTTCGCGAATTTCTACTTCGGTGGATTCGGCAACAACTGGGTCGATCGCGGCACGGTGAAGCGGTACCGGGAGTGGTACAGTTTCCCGGGGCTGGAACTGAACGAGATCGGCGGCACAAATTTCGCCAAGGGAATGGTTGAACTTAATCTGCCACCTCTGCGATTCCGACGTCTGGGAGTACCTGTTCTGTATGCATCTGTGGCACGGATATCGGTCTTCGCCTCGGCATTGGCAACGAACTTGGATGACGATACCAGGCGTCGTGAAGTTGGCAACATCGGCGCCCAACTCGACATTCAGATGCAGCTTTTGTCCAATCTGAGGCTGACCCTTTCCTTCGGCTACGCCCGTGCTGTCGAAAAGGACCGACGTGGCTCCGATGAAGGAATGATCTCACTCAAAGTACTATGATGGAGCTGACCAAAGGGCTCATCAGCCTGACGCCGGTCCTGATATTCCTCGCGGCGTTGATCTTCCTCGACAGCTACAAACTTGTTTCCCCGCGCATGATTGTCCTTACGATCGTGGCAGGTGGAATCTCAGCGCTCTTGAGTGCGGTAATCAACTACGCGATTTCAAGCACTCACGCTGTCAGCTCAGTCGCATTCTCTCGCTATATCGCCCCACTCATAGAGGAATCCGCAAAGGCGGCATTTGTCGTCGTCTTGTTCCGGCTCAACAGGATCGGTTTCATGGTCGATGCCGCGATTTATGGGTTCGCGGTGGGTGCAGGGTTTTCGTTGGTAGAAAACGCGTTCTACCTCTACCGGTTGGACTCCGGAAATATTCTGGTATGGATCATTCGCGGATTCGGAACTGCAGCCATGCATGCATCGACAATGGCAATGTTGGCAGTCATGGCCAAGAGTCTGATCGATAGGACAGGGACATTCCGCTGGTGGGCGTTTGTGCCTGGGTTGTTGCTCGCCTACGGCATTCATTCACTCTTCAATCACTTCATCCTGTCTCCTACGCTTTCCACTGTGCTTCTGCTGGTCATCCTGCCCTTGCTGGTGGTGCTGGTATTCCAGCGCAGTGAAAAAGCCACCGAGCAGTGGCTTGGTGTCGGCTTCGACGCCGACCAGGAGTTGATTCGGCAGTTGTCCACTGGTGAATTTGAGCAGACGAAGATTGGAGTGTACTTGCAGACTTTGCGCGAGCGGTTTCCCGGCGAGGCGGTCGTGGACATGTTCTGCCTGTTGCGCTTACACACCGTATTGGCATTGCGCGCCAAGGGCATCATGATGATTAAGCAGGCGGGGATCGTGGTACCGCCGGATCCGGAGCTTCGGGAACAGCTAATCGAGATCAAGTTCCTCGAAAAGAGCATCGGCCAAACGGGAAAGTTGGCGATTCTCCCCTTTCTACACACCTCGAGCCGGGACCTGTGGCAGCTTACAACAATTAAGTAGCGGTTCGGGCATTAGTTTATCCACATTTCAGTGCCCAACGCGCAGGCAATACTACATCGGGTTTGATTCCTCTGGAATTGATCTGGTTCGGGAAGTATCCTCGACTTTTAGATCATGAGCAGCCAGTCATTCCGTGCCAATGAACCAACGCAAGCGCGCCCAGATTCGATTCTGATACTTGCGGATGGTCGCATGTTTCGTGGACGTGGATTCGGCGCCCTGCGCACGGTGATCGGCGAAGTGGTCTTCAACACAGCAATCACCGGCTACCAAGAGATTCTGACCGATCCATCCTATTGCGGTCAACTCGTCTGCATGACTCAGCCTCACATCGGCGTGTATGGCGTCAACGACGAGGATGTTGAGAGCCGCGATGGCCGCATCTGGGCATCCGGGCTGATCGTGCGGGAACTCTCCGCGATGCACTCGAATCGTCGCGCGCGTATGGGCCTCTCGGAGTACCTGGAGACTCAGGGCGCATGTGGAATCACTGGTCTTGACACCCGCGCTCTCACTCATCACATCCGCGATCAGGGCGCGATGGTTGGCGCCATAGCACCTGCCAACGCGTCGATCGATTCACTGCTAAGCGAAATCAGATGCTGGGGCTCGATGGAAGGAAAGTCGTTGGTTGCGGCGGTCAGTTGTGACACGCCGTATCGAGTCCAGGCCACGAGCAAAGAACGATTCCGCGTTGCTGCTTATGACTTCGGCGCCAAGCAAAACATCTTTCGCGAGATGGCCAAGCGCGGCATTACGGTGGAAGTATATCCCGATCACACCACTGCCAAGACGCTCGAAGCGACCAATGCTGACGGGTACTTCCTTTCCAATGGACCTGGTGATCCGGCCGCATGCAGAGAGGCGGTCGACAATGTTCGCGCATTGCTCGGTTCAAAGCCGATGATGGGAATTTGCCTCGGGCATCAACTGATGGGACTCGCGATTGGCGCGAAGACTTTCAAACTCCCATTCGGGCATCACGGCGCGAACCATCCGGTCAAAGACACGACCACCGACCGCATTGAAATTACGTCGCAAAACCATGGGTTTGCCATCGAGGAACGCTCGCTCATCGATGCTGGGGCGGATATTACTCACATCAATCTGAATGACGGATCGATCGAGGGGTTTGAACTGGCCGATAAGCGGGCTTTCTGTGTGCAATACCATCCAGAGGCGGCGCCCGGGCCACACGATGCGGCCTACCTATTTGACCGATTTGTAAAGATGTTGGAACGTGGTTAACGACCAATGCCCAAGCGCACTGACATAGAATCGATTTTGATTATCGGCTCCGGCCCGATCGTGATCGGGCAGGCGTGCGAGTTTGACTATTCCGGTGCGCAGGCAGTCAAGACTCTGAGGGCCGAGGGGTATCGCATCATCCTCGTCAACTCGAATCCTGCAACGATTATGACCGATCCGGAATTGGCGGATCGCACTTATATTGAACCACTCAATCTTCGCACACTCACGCGTATCATTGAACGTGAGCAGCCCGACGTTATCCTCCCCACTGTCGGGGGGCAGACTGCGCTTAATCTGGCAATGCAGCTTTCCGAAGCGCGTGTACTAAAGGACTTTGGCGTCAAGCTAATTGGTGCACGTCCGGATACGATTAAGGTGGCCGAGGACAGACGCATGTTCGCATCGGCTATGCGTGAGATTGGACTCGAAGTGGCGCGCGGTCTCACTGTCTCGACAGTTCAGGATGCTCTGGATGCTCTCGATTCGATCGGCTTTCCGGCTATTATCCGGCCGTCGTTTACACTTGGCGGTGCAGGTTCCGGAATTGCGTACAACCGCGAGGAAGTCGAACGCATCGTGCGGGCCGGGATTGAAATCTCCCCTGTCCACGAAGTCCTGATTGAGGAATCGCTCCTGGGCTGGAAAGAATTTGAATTGGAAGTCATGCGCGACCGCGCCGACAACTTCGTAGTCGTCTGCTCTATCGAGAATATTGATCCAATGGGTGTTCATACCGGTGACTCGATCACGGTGGCACCGGCACTCACACTCAGCGATAGAGAGTACCAAGTTCTGCGCGATCAGGCACGGGCGGTCTTGACGCGTGTTGGTGTTGAAACCGGCGGCGCCAATGTCCAGTTCGCAGTACACCCTGAAGATGGACGAGTTATCGTCATCGAGATGAATCCGCGTGTTTCGCGATCATCGGCCTTGGCCTCCAAGGCGACCGGGTTCCCCATCGCCAAGATCGCGGCGAAACTGGCGGTCGGGTACACGCTCGACGAAATCCCCAACGACATCACGCGCATGACGCCGGCCTGTTTCGAGCCGACAATTGACTATCACGTTGTGAAGATTCCGCGTTTCGACTTTGAGAAATTCCCCGGCAGCGAAGATGTCCTCGGAACGCAGATGAAAAGTATCGGCGAGACGATGGCCATCGGTCGCACATTCAAGGAAGCACTGCAAAAAGGCCTACGTTCGCTCGAAACCGGGCGATTTGGTTTGCGCAATGATTCCCTGCCACCGCTCCCCGAAGATGAAATTCGTCAGCGGCTGATTACACCGAACTCGGGACGCATGGATGCGATTGTCGCCGCGTTCGACAGCGGGATGGACATCGACGAAATCCACGCACTGAGCCGCATCGACCGCTGGTTTCTGAACGAAATTGCTGACCTGCTGAGTGCCGAGCGCGCCATTCGTCAGGCCGGGCCGGTGATTAGCAAAGACCACTTGCATGAAGCCAAACGGATGGGGTTCAGTGACCGTCGGATTGGCCAGTTGATCGGCGTGGATGAGCAGTGGGTGCGCACTCGACGTTTGAGCGATGGAACAAGACCAGTCTACAAAACCGTTGATACCTGTGGCGGAGAGTTCCCTGCCGAGACACCGTATCATTATTCGTGTTACGATGAAGAGAACGAGTCGAAGCGGTCATCGCGCCGTCGCATTCTCATTCTCGGTGGTGGCCCCAACCGTATTGGCCAGGGAATCGAGTTCGACTACTGTTGTGTGCATGCGTCGCTCGCCCTTCGTGAGGAGGGATTCGAGACAATCATGCTCAATAACAACCCCGAGACTGTCTCGACCGATTACGACACTTCTGATAAACTGTACTTCGAGCCGCTGACACTCGAAGATGTCCTGAACGTCGTCGAGCAAGAAGACCCAGAAGGCGTCATCATCCAATTCGGCGGCCAGACTCCGCTCAAATTGGCGAAGGACCTTCATCGTCACGGCGTCCGGATTCTCGGAACGTCGCCGGAAGCAATCGATCTGGCCGAAGACCGCAAGCGTTGCGGGCAACTACTCGACGAACTCGGCGTGCACGCACCGCCTAACGGAATCGCACTCTCCCTCGACAAAGCGAAATTGATCGCGCATCGGATCGGGTATCCCGTGCTCGTACGACCCTCGTACGTTCTTGGCGGACGCGCCATGATGGTTGTCTACGACGAAGACGAAATGGATCAGTTCTTCGGCTTGGCACTTGAAGCATCGGATCAGGGCCCGGTGCTCATCGACCGTTATCTCGAGGATGCCTTTGAAGTCGACATCGATGCCCTCTGCGATGGACGCGACGTTGTCATCGGCGGCATTATGCAGCATATCGAGGAAGCGGGTGTCCACTCCGGCGACTCGAGTTGTGTCCTGCCCAGTTATCTGATTTCCGATGATGCATTGGCAACCATGCGACGGCAGACACGCGAAATCGCCTTGGCAATGGGCGTGCGCGGACTGGTCAATATCCAGTTCGCCATCAAAGATGAAATAGTCTACGTCCTTGAAGTGAACCCACGCGCGTCACGTACAGTACCATTTGTCTCCAAAGCCACTGGAGTCCCGCTGGCGAAAATCGCCGCGAAGATCGCTGCTGGACGGACTCTGGCATCGTTGGGAGTTACAGAGGAACCATCGACAACCGGCTACTGCGTCAAAGCGAGTGTCTTTCCGTTCAAGAAGATCCCCGGAACGGATCCGTTGCTTGGTCCGGAAATGCGTTCGACCGGTGAAGTGATGGGAATTGCGCCGACATTTGGAGTCGCATTCGCCAAAGCCCAGCAGGGCGCCGGATTCGCTGTGCCGACACGCGGCAGTGTGTACATCACGGTTAATGACAACGACAAACCCACTGTATTGCCGATCGCGGAGTCCTTCGCCGAACTCGGGTTTCGTCTCTGCGCCACCGGCGGAACGGCATCGTTCCTCACCGAACACGGCCTCAATGTCAAACGCGTGAACAAATTGAAAGAGGGCCGTCCCCACGCTCTCGATCTCTTGAAGAATGGCGACATAGACATCGTCATCAATACACCGCTGGGCCGTCAGAGCTTTCGCGATGACATGCTGATGCGCCGCGAGTGCCACGCCTCGAATGTGCTGCTGCTCACTACAATCTCCGCAGCACGCGCGACGGTCGAGGCAATTCGTTCGTTGCGGGAGAACACGTTGGAGCCGGTGGCGTTGCAGGAGTTGTACAAGCAATCCGGAAACGGTTCGAAGCGCGCCACGACAGTGGACGAGATTCTCAGAACTCCAATTCAATCAGAAGAATAACTTCGGGATCCTACGGAGGGCCGGGGACTCGAACCCCGATGGGCTTGCGCCCGGCAGTTTTCAAGACTGCTGCCTTACCAGTTAGGTCTAGCCCTCCAGACGGATTATACGAAGCCGACCGTGAGGATTCCACACCGACAGTGGCACAGGCTTTCAGCCTGTGCGCAGGCTGAAAGCCTGCACCACTCCTCGACAAAATCGTAGGTCAGATGCACCGCGCGTCATTACCGATATACTTCGCGGCAGGCAGGTGCGCGGGGCACCTGACATGCGCGCCGCAACCGGGATGTCCGGCTCCCTGCGCATCCATTGCTTGTGAATTATCACTGCTTGTGGCGCAGTGACCCTGACCTACGTTGGCGGGAATAGTTTTTCCAATAAACGCAGATCATCGGGGGAATTGACACCGAGCACTTCACGCGGGTCGGGCGCAATATAGGCCATGACCTTCTGACCCTCAGCGCGAAGTAGGCCAATCACATCGGTCAGATAGTACTCGCCCTGCGAATTCGCCTTTCCAATTCGCTCCAGATTCGGCCAGAGCGCCTCAGAACGGAACGCGATCATGCCGGAGTTGATTTCGCGTATCGCGCGGATATTTTCATCGGCATCGCGATGCTCGACAATCCGGTCCACGGACCCGTCAGCGGCGCGGACAATGCGGCCATAACCCGTCGGCTCATCGACCTCGGCCGAAAGAATCGTGGCCGCGGCATTGGACTCCGCGTGGAGAGTTAGCAGTTCACGAATTGTGCGAGGGCGTACGCACGGAGCGTCTCCCAGCAGCACGA